>QIKG01000155.1 GCA_003232965.1 Oceanospirillales bacterium | reverse complement strand
AAAGCCGTGTTTAGCCGATTGTCCACAGCAGTGGCTGAACTTGAGACTGCCCTGAGGTTTTCTAAATCCGATCACCTGGGCTATATCACCAGTTGCCCCAGTAATTTGGGTACGGCAATGCGTGCTAGTGTGCATATTAAACTGCCTAGGCTGTCGAAAAACATGCCTGAATTTGAGAAAATAGCCAGACAGTATCAGCTGCAAATCCGGGGGATTCACGGCGAGCACTCAGAAAGCCAGAGCAGCACTTACGATATTAGCAACCGCAGAAGGTTGGGAGTAACAGAAGTTGAATGTGTGCAGGCACTGCACGCCGGTGTATTGGCGTTAATTAACAGGGAAAAGCTTTTCTGAAAATACGGCCGCCAGCAGTTCTGAATATACTGCCCAATATTTACAGGCCTGTTTAAGGCAGCCTTTACCGCCTCAGGAGCGAGGCGGTAACCCATAGCACCAATAGTGCGGCGGCGATGATTGTCAATCCTGGAGTATGCATTGAGCTGAGACCGGCTAAAACCGGTAAAGCAACACCAGTTGCTGCCAGCGACCAGGCAAGCGTCGGTTTCTCGGCATCAACAGCAAGTGCCAAGAAAACGAATCCTGAAATTGCCAAAGTAGCGTGCAGTATTGGTGCTATAGATGGATTTGTCAGTGCCATAAACACCGTCCCGTTTACGCCAATAGCAAGCACTAAAATACTGAAAACTTTGGCAGCATAGCAGGCGCTATTTTTGGCTTTCCTTAGTGCCGGCAGTACGGGTTTTCGTTCAGTAGTATCGTTATTAATCCAATTAATTATATGTGTAGTCATTTTCTTCTCCATTGCGAATTACTTACTAATAAGTAAGCTAATCAGGTAATTTTTTTTAGCTGGTGATTCCCAAGTCGGTGCGGATCTGAGCAAATATACTGTTGAGAATATCCATGCTGTCGACCCGGGCCATTTGGCGCGCACCCTGTATGGTTGCAAGAATTCCCATGGCTTTACGCTTAGCAGGCCCTTCAAAGTGGAATTCATCTTGTTCACGGCCGGTTTCCATCACTTTTGTTAACCAAGTGAGCGAATCATGAATAAAACTATCATTAGCTTGTTTGATCTTATCGCTGAGGTCTTTATAGTCCACCGCTAATGCACCTACCATGCATATGGGTCGTCCGCATTCGCACTGGTTTAAGGTATAGTCGAACAGACCTTCAAGCTGGGGGCGGGCCGGGCCTCCATAGGCCATAAATTCTGAGGTTGATTCTCTCAATAGCTGGTGGTTTTCGGCTATCAGCGCACTGAGTAAATCCATTTTGTTGGGAAAATGATAATGAATGGCAGCATTCTTGATTCTCAGTGGTTCGGAAATATCGCGGTAACTAAAACCATTGAGCCCGCGCTGAAGCATTAGCTGAAAGGCCTGGTTGATGATTTGCTCTCTTGTCGTTACTATTTGCATTGATATTTCCTTCCTTCCTTACTTACAGGTAAGTATACGCCAATTTTTTTAAAAAGCAATTATTTGACAGTTGCAAGGTTGTCAGTGAGCCATTCCGCACCCAGCTTGATACCAAATGGGTTTAAATCCCCCCAAACAATTACTTCCTAGAACTCAATCGTTTGAAAAATTACCGTACTATCCGACCAAGTATAAGGTTTAGGCATGGAATCCAACGGCCGTTGAGGTGCATCTGCTGGCAGTCCATAATCAATCTCAACAATCTTTGCCTGCAAAGTTTTACCGGGTTTAAGCGTCAGTATAATATCAGCGCCATCATCCGGAAGGCCATACCAGCGCCAGCGCCACCAGTTATCAGCACGGGTTTTGTCTTTTTCCTTCATCGCGCTAACTTTTTCGGTCTGTTGGGTGTTTTTCGCCTGCTTACTTGGTATTACTACTGGAAATCCGTTCACACTGGCAGCTGTAATACCCGCATCACTTGGGAACAGCAAATTAATATAGTCTGCAGAAGTTGGGGAGTGTAGCCGCAAGCTGACCTGCCGCATACCTCCAACCATTCGCTCACCAGTAACTACTAGACTTGCAGCTTTAAAGGCAGGCAAGGGTGTAGCTTTAATCTTGGCTTTGCGATCATATCCCGGCATTATTCGCAAAAAGTTTTCTGCATGCGTATCCGTCCCCATAAAATCAGCCAGCCAGGTATTCGGGTTAGTATCGGAACTTACCCAAAAACCTTCCTGTTGGTCAACATCGATAGCATAAAACAATTCTTCCCCGAGTGGATGTCGTTGATCAAAATCGCGATCAAACATGATGATGCCGGTGGTTAGCAAGCCGACGAAAATAATCAGCAGCGGAGCCCTTGTCTTCAAAGCAGAACCAATAGATACAACTAGTGGCAAAATTAAAAGTAGTGCCAGGGTGCTGAAAATCATAATTCCCTGGGGCAGGGTAGAGCCCAGCGCGAGATAAGCCAAAATAATGGTAGGTGACAATAGTAGCAACGGAATAAAACAGCTGAGCAGAAATACTGTGTCCTTGAGCCAACCATCTATTAGCATTCGGCGTAAAACAAGCCCGAGCAGTACGGATACCAATGGCCAGATAAATAGATAAGAAGCATTCGGTGCTACATAAACCAGTGTTGCAGCTAGCAACCACCATAACATCAGCCCGGCTGTCCAAAGGTCCGCTGTGCTTTTACGCCTGCGGATGAACTCTAATAGAGGAATCAACAGAAGCAAGCCTGCTGCCACAAGCCACGGCCGTCCCGCTAAAAGGCTCAGCAGTGCTAGGCCTACAACAAAAACTACAATTTCGAGGCTTCCCATGCCGCGCTTAATACCACCCGCAAACCAGGCAGTTATTCCCATAGTCAGCACAAAATAAGCCAGCAATGGCCATTCCCCGAGGGATATCAGCCGACTAATACCATTTTCTGAAGTGTGCTGGTAGTCGATAAGGCTGGTAAAAGCATTGCTGATGATCAACAGTAAAATCAGCAGGCTGACAATACCGGAAAACAAAGCGCCCCAGTTAATAACTCCACGTTTTTTAGCCGAGAAAAATACCACTATCCCGAATAACAGAACTAGCACGCCGAATATTATTGCGGCCGTTTGACTGTAACTAACGACATTTCCCTGCCAGAGATTAAAGTAGGTTTTATCCTTCGCAGCTGATTCCCATTCCCCGAGATTGGCAAAGTGTCGTGTGGTACCCAATACATAGTTAGCTTGCTGGGCCAGACTGTTTTTATCCAAATTTTTAGCACTATCGGTGCGGGCATGATAATCGGCAAACCCGGCGACAAAAGCAAAATTTAGACCTGGAATGCCTTCACCTTTTGAGATGCTCATGTCGGTATCATTCGGCATGCGTTTATAAATTTCATACGACAATGAACTGGCCGCCAGATCCGGCGCTGACTTAATCAGCTCATCAATCAACCAGGCATTATTGCTGCTGGTTTCAAACATGGAGGAGACCCCATAACTACCACGGGCCTCAAAATTCAAAACCAGTCCGGAATTAGCGGCCAGTGGGTGCTGGCGGAAATAGCCCTGCGCTCCTAACAATCCCATTTCCTCACCATCAGTAATCAGGAAAACTACATCGTGTACCGGTGCCTGCTCGCTCGTCACAATCCTTGCAACCTCCATTATGCCTGCGACACTCGCTGCAGCATCACCCGCGCCAGGGCCATCAGAACGGGAGTCGTAGTGACTCATCAGCACCAGATCATTGGCATCGCCTTTCAATCCGATTCCGCTTCCTGGAAGCCGGGCGATAATATTTTCGACATTGCCGATCATCGTGGTTTTATTCGACTGGTGCGGCAGTTTATACACCACCGTAGTTTTCTGTACTTCAGTTTCAAGACCCAGCGATTCAAAATAAGCAACGATATAATCCCTGACCTCACGGTTTGCCGCACTGCCCACCGGATGAGGTTTATCAGCGATAATTTCAACATGCTGGGAGAGCGCGGCATAATCAATATCGCTATTGCTGTCAGCTTCAGGCGCCAGCGTCTGCTGATAGCCGAAACCCAGCATCAGCACTAAAAACAAAAAGCTAATAAGGGTCTTTTTCCAGTGAGTCATAAAAATTCCGTATCTATTGA
>QIKG01000224.1 GCA_003232965.1 Oceanospirillales bacterium | reverse complement strand
GATATGGCACAAAAAGTGGACCCTTATCTGCGGCCCTTATATGACGCACTGTATGAAATGCTCGGTTTTGATGTGGTTGAACGACTGCAGGAGCGCAATGTGATCGAAGTCGCCCCGCTGGCATTTATGCGCGGGCGTACTTTAAATGATGCATTTGTGATTTTGGATGAGGCGCAAAATACTACCGCAGAACAGATGAAAATGTTCCTTACCCGAATCGGTTTTGGCTCAACGGCTGTGATTACCGGCGATATTACCCAAATAGATCTGCCTAGTAAAACCCTGTCAGGTTTACGCAGTGCGGCAAGAATTCTGGTGGGTGTAAAAGGTATCAGCTTTACCTACTTCACTTCAAAGGATGTGGTTCGCCATCCCATGGTGCAACGGATAGTTGAAGCCTATGAACGCGCGGAAGAGATTTAAGCAAGGACATGCTCGATCTTAGTGTGCAAAGGATTTCTACACTAACCGGTATACCTTCCGATGCAGATTTTAACCAGTGGCTGGAAGCTGTGCTTCAAGCGGTAGTAGGCCAGAGCAGGCCGGAACAAAGCACGCTCACCTTGCGCATTGTTGATATGGAAGAGTCGGCACAGCTGAACCAGCAGTATCGCGGAAAAGACGGTGCCACCAATGTACTCTCGTTTGCGACTGAGCATGATTTTCCTGAGGGACTGCCGGCAGAAGAACTGGCTACGCTGAACAGTTTTCTGGGTGATCTGGTTATCTGTGCACCTGTGGTTCAGGATGAAGCAGAGTTACAGGCTAAGCCATTACAACATCATTGGGCACATATGGTTATTCATGGTTGTCTGCATTTGCTGGGTTATGATCATATCGATCCGCAGCAGGCAGCAGAGATGGAGTCTGAAGAAATTAAAATTCTGGCAGGCTTTGGGATCGAAAATCCTTACATTAATTAAGCCCGCATTGCGCTATAATAAACACAGGTGCAACTGGCACTGTTATCGAAACCGAAATGAAAGACCAACAATCGGGTTCCAGTATAGGAACTCAAAAACCTGCAGAAGAACCCGACTCGGGTAGTTCCGCATCCTGGTTTAACAAACTCTCACGGGCATTTTCCAACCAGCCCAAAGATGTATTTGAAGTTCGCGAATTCCTGCACACTGCGGTTGAGGAAGGCGTGCTTTCGGCCGATGTAGTGGCAATGATGGATGGCGCACTGGATGTATCTGAGGCCCAAGCACGCGATGTGATGATCCCGCGCTCCCAAATGATGGTGATTTCTCAAGATGCTAGCAATACCCAGCTATTAAAATTGGTGGTTGATTCTGGTCATTCACGATTTCCGGTGGTTGGCGAAGATAAAGATGAAATTGTCGGTATTCTGTTGGCCAAAGATTTGCTGCGCTATGTCAGTACCCCCGGTGCGGAAGTCAAACTTGCCGATATGCTTCGAGATGCCGTTATTATTCCCGAAAGTAAACGTTTGAATATTCTGCTGCGAGATTTCCGTGCTAGCCGTAACCACATGGCGATTGTGGTTGATGAATATGGGGGGGTAGCCGGGCTGATTACCATTGAAGATGTACTCGAAGAAATAGTCGGTGAAATTGATGATGAGCATGATGCCGAAGAAGCTGCCAATATCAGCACCTTGGGTGATAAAACTTGGCAAGTAGCAGCATTAACTGAAATTGATGAGTTTAATGAGGCGTTTGCGGCCAATTTTTCCGATGAAGACTATGGCACCATAGGTGGTTTATTATTGGCAGAATTTGGTCGTCTGCCAGAAACCGGCGAGTCGGTGAGCCTTGATCGCTTTAAGTTTACCGTCAGTAAATCTGATGCCAGACGCTTGCAACAGCTAGAGGTTCAGGAAGTTTGATTCTTTCGGGGCGCTTGTGACTCAACGCTTGCAACTTGCCCTGGCACTCCTGTTTATACTTCTGTCGGTTGTTGTAAGCCCGGCCCTTGCAGCAGAAAAAATATCTGCCGATTCTCCGCAAGCCTGGTTGGTCACTTACGCCCCCGGTGATTTATATTATGAACGCTTCGGTCATAATGCCATCTGGTTGAAAAACCCGGCTCAAGGTATTGACCATGTCTTTAATTTTGGATTTTTTGACTTCAACCAACCCAACTTTCTTTCGCGTTTCTTACGCGGAGATACTTTGTATTTTTCGGCCGCGAGAAAACCTGAAGTTGAGTTTGCGGAATATCGGGCAGCAGGTCGTTCTATCAAGCTACAAAAATTAAATCTGGATGCTGCACAACTACGCCAGCTTGAGGGTTATTTAATCGCGCAAATTCAGCCTGACAAACGGGATTATCGCTACGAGTATTTTCGTAATAACTGTTCTACCAGAGTCCGCGATGCGCTTGATTTGGTGCTCAATCAACAACTGAATCAAAGCCTCATCGATCAGCCTGCAAGTTTCACTTTGCGTGAACAAATTCATACAGCGGCCGAGGCTGATCCATGGCTCTATTTGGGCATGGATTTAGCCATGGGGCCCAGCCTTGACCAACCCCAAAGCCAATGGCAGGCGGCGTTTATTCCTGCTGTGCTAAGTACCGCTGTTGAATCTGTTCCCGGCCTGGTGGCTGAGCGTTCAGTCTATTATCAGGGACAGACACCTGTGCTTGAGCATCAGCCGCTGTGGTATTTGTTTATTGTCGGCATGGGTATAGCATTACTGTTTGTGCTTGTAGCTATGCCCTGGCGGCAACAAAGTAGTAGTCGGTCTTTTCGAATACTGGCATTTGTTTGGCTAGGTTTTTGTTCACTAGCGGGAACATTTCTGCTCTGGCTATGGTTAGTAACCAGCCATGTGGACGCCACTGGGAATTGGAATATACTGCTCTTGAACCCCTTATATTTACCGGCAATTTTATATTTCAGAACTAAGCCTACGGGTATGATCTGGCTGGCAAAACTGGTATTAGCTAGCACTCTACTAGCAGCACTAGGTGGTTGGTGGAACAATCAAGTGATGCTTGCTCCCTTGGTGTTTTTCACACCGCTAATGTTGGTAGTTGCAGCATTTTTGTGGCGCACCAAAAATACAATCCATGGCTTGCCCCATCAACCGTAGGCTGGGCATTTATGCCCACGCGCAATAGCCAGCCAACCCGAACCTGTTTTTCGTATAATTATAATTTCACCGCGTGGGCATAAATGCCCACCCTACAAAAACTCGCAATACCCGGCCCCATCAACCGTAGGCTGGGCATTTATGCCCACGCGCAATAGCCAGCCGACCCGAACCTGTTTTTCGTATAATTATAATTTTACCGCGTGGGCATAAATGCCCACCCTACAAAAACTCGCAATACCCGGCCCCATCAGCCGTAGGTGGGCATTTATGCCCACGCGCAATAGCCAGCCAACCCGAATCTGTTTCTCGAATAATTATAATTTCACCGCGTGGGCATAAATGCCCACCCTACAAAAACTCGCAATACCCGGCCCCATCAGCCGTAGGGTGGGCATTTATGCCCACGCGTAAAAGCCCGCCAACTCAATCAAGTCGAAAATTCACAAGCTATCAACCGCTGATCTAATTTAACAGTCCCGGCGCTATTCACCTGCCAATAACTGTTGTAATCGGTTTCTTCCATCGGTTTGATTTTCTGCCCGCTAAAATGCCCGGCTAAGACTGGAGTGGTATTGCTATGACCAACAATCACCACGCTATTTTTATTGGCGTTGATTTTAACTGCCAAATCACCAAGCTTACGCGCATCATATAAACGAATGGAAACCCCAAGTCGGAGTGCCAATGGTGCCGCAGTTTCCAATGTGCGGCGGTAATTACTACTATAAATATGTTTGATATCCTCGGCGAAAGGCTGTGCGGCTAGCCACTCCGCCATACATTCAGCACGCTTGTGCCCATTGGCAGTCAACGGCGGATCTTTAAGTTCGGTCATCTTCTCCGCATGCCGCAGGAGCAAAATATTTTGTTCGCCATGCGCTGTAGTTACCAGCAAAAGCGTGAATATGAACAACCAAAATTTCAGTTTCATAGTTAGTGCCTGACCGAGAAAGAAGTACCTGACCGAGAAAGAAGTAATCTACTGCGGAAAAGCTGGATTTGACCAAAATTTTCCATTATTCTCATCAAATAGCCAGCTATTCTCTTCA
>QIKG01000024.1 GCA_003232965.1 Oceanospirillales bacterium | reverse complement strand
GTGCAGGCTTAATACTGGCTTTTTCTTCAACCGCTTACATGGGGGCCATCCTGCAGGCAGGGCCTGCTCTGCTAGCATTAATTGCCTTGTACATAAGCTCCAGGAGAGACCAATGATATTTAACGAACGTTCATTGATCTATTTCTCAAACCTAAAATTTACTTATGTAAGGATATCGTTTTAGCATACTTGTATTAAGCATTTCTGAAGGCTTCCAATACCGATGCAGGTGATGGTTTCGGGGGATCGGTCTCGATCTCTGGAGATACTCTGGTGATTGGAGCTCCTTCCGAAGGCAGCGCCATTTACCTTCTCGGCGCAGCATGATGGTTCAACCTATGAGGTCACTGTATCAAGCCAACCTGCCAGCCAAGTTTGCACAGTGGCCAATGGCTCTGGAACACTAGTAGGTATCAATATTAATAATGTATCAGTGACCTGTAATACTATTGAAACACCTGATAACTAAATTACTTTGAGAAGCGTTGGACAAATATGGACGACGTACCCCAGTAAAGTGTTTGTTCATTTTAATGAATATCCTCAAGGGACTTCATACTGGACAAGGCTTAAAATACCCATATATATCTGAAAATATGATAACATCACAAGACTTATGTTGAAAAAATAATGAATTTTAGAATTGTTCATGTTTTATAATCGCGCTTTTGCGTAACCGTGCAGTCACAAGAATGTGCACTATTAAGAGGAAGTACTGTCATGAAGACAACAAAACACACCGGCCGCATAGGCTTTACTCACATTTTAATACTGCTTACAAGCTTGCTATTTTCAGGTGCCCTGTTTGCTGCAAACGCAGGTTGCAACACTAATGCCTGGCTTGGCGGGGCTTTTGGCGCAGTAAACGCTAATAGCCCAATTGGCTCTGTATCCAGAGCTAGCGGTCGCTGTGGACTTGAGTTAAATGGTAGCGGTTATGTTCAAGACGATAGCCCAGGCGCTGAAACCTCCTTTATAGGGAACTTCTACTTCTTCCCCCAGCTAACTGGGAGTGGCAGCATCGATTTGTTTGTTGCGTACAGCGATACTGGTGCCAGTACAGAACTTTTTGCTATTGCTTATGATGGCGCAAACATTACCATTGATGCAACTGCCAATGGTGGGGGCAGCGCTACTGTAGCCGCAAACCCGAATATGTGGAATGTAGTTGAGTTTAGCTGGCTTGATTCTGCCAACGGAAGCATTTGGGTAAACTCCGATGCGACTACAGAAGCAGCTGATGCTACTTATGCTTCAGGAGCTGGTGGCGGTGTTGTTGAAGCAGTACGGCTTGGTGCACCAAATGGACTTGGCGGTTTCGCAGGCGAGGTGACTGTGGATCAATATACCTCGAACCGCACACAGCCGGTTGGGATGTTACTTATGGGGGATGCCAATGGCGCAGACGGTATAAATGTTGTTGATGTAATTGGTGTACGCAGTGAAATATTAGGCAATGGTCTGCAAAGCGGCCAGCCAGACTGTAACCTCGATGGCGCTATTAATATCGTTGATGTAATTTGTGTCAGAAGCATTATTTTAAACTAATAAATAAAACTCCAGTTAGTTGAGAAATAAAAACTCAAGTCTCTGTTAAAGGAATAACATTATGATAAGCAAACAAACTTTTAAAATCTTAACAATATTGATTCTGTCATTTGGTTGGTTAAATGCTGCGGCTGATCCGGGCCCACATATTACAGTTGGTTCCGGCGCCGAGGTCACAGGGTCCGCAACCCCTGTTGTTGTTGACCTGGAATACCACGCAGGCGCATCAGTAGTAGGAATTCAGGCAGAGATCAATTTCGATGATACCAATCTAACTGTTGATCTTTCCGACTGCGGCGGCGCTAACATACCTTTGCTCGCCACTGTTAGCTGCTCACTAACAAGCCCTGGAGTAGTGCGAGTTCTTGTAGATGCTTTTGACATTACCGTCCCACTTCTCGATGGGCTTATTGGACAATTGTCCTTCGATGTGTCATCGGCTGCTGTCGCTACTTATGCACTCGGAGTATCAGCAGAAGTTTACGCTGATACAGTACCTGCACCTGTGCCAGGAACCGGGTCAGTTGATGGGCAAGTAGACGTTACAGCCGCAGGAGGATTAACAGATCAAACCATAACCGGCTTTGTCGCAGCCCCAGCATCGGGTGGTGTTGGTGATAGCTCTACCCTGAGTGCTACCGCAGATTCTGGCTTAACTGTAACTTTTGGAACTTCTACCCCGGCTATTTGTACTGTTAGCGGTAGCTCTGTAAGCCTTGTTGCAGCAGGCACCTGTACGGTTACTGCGGATCAAGCAGGCAATGCCAGCTTTAATCCAGCGCCACAAGTTACTCTGAACATTACAGTTGCTGGTGGACTTACAGATCAAGTGATAACCGAGTTTGTCGTAGTAGCGGGTGATGTTGGTGATAGCTCAACCCTGAGTGCTACCGCAGATTCTGGCTTAACTGTAACTTTTGGAACTTCTACTCCGGCTATTTGTACTGTTACCAGCAGTTCCGTTACCTATGATGCAGTAGGCACCTGTACGGTTACTCTGGATCAAGCAGGCGATGCTAACTTTAATCCAGCTCCACAAGTTACTGTGGGTGTTCTTGTAGGCCAAGGTGACCAGACTATCAGCGCATTTAGTGCCGCTCCCTTAGCCGGTAACATCGGTAGCACTTCAAACCTTAGTGCGACTGCAAGCTCTGGCTTGCCAATCACCTTTGCTAGCGATACACCAGCTATTTGTACGGTTGCAGGCAATGTGGTTACATATATTGCCCTAGGCCAATGTGAACTAACCGCCGACCAGCCTGGTGACGCAAACTATACAATTGCGCCACAGGAACACCTGAATATCGATGTAATTGATGCTCTGGTTTTACCCGCCATAGCCATACCAACGCTTTCAGCAACCGGGCTAACCGCCATGTTCTTGCTGATGCTGGGTCTGGGCGGACTAGTGATAAGACGCGTAAGCTAAGCTTGAGATAGTAAGCACTGCAAGTTAAAAGACCGGGCATTGCCCGGTCTTTTTTTGTTTGCAAGAATCCCTTGCCTCGTAGGATTTGATTATTAGCACCCGTCTAAGCCCGCAGACTTGGACCACGTCAGTAGTCATAGATGACTTTGATTCTATCATTCGCCCCAACACTATTGGGATTGGAGCTCCTTCCGAAGGCAGCGCCGCCACAGGCGTGAATGGCGATCAATCTAGGAATAGAACCTTTGAATCAGGTGCAGCTTATGTGTTCACCCGCAGTGGTACAAGCTGGAGTCAACAAAATTATCTGAAGGCGTCTAATACTGGTGGCAGAGATGAATTCGGAGGATCGGTTTCGGTGTCGGGTAATATCATGGTGGTTGGGGCAAGTGGCGAAAACAGCAACGCCACAGGAGTGAATGGTGATCAAGCTGATAATTCAGTCTGGTCAGGTGCAGCCTATGTGTTTGTCAACCCAACTAATAGCTTAGTAGGTGGCGATGTTTCTGGCCTGGTTGGAAGTTTAAGCCTGCAAAACAATGGCGCAGATGAGATCACACTGAATATGGATGGGCCATTTACCTTCTCGGCGCAGCATGATGGTTCAACCTATGAGGTCACTATATCAAGCCAACCTGCCAGCCAAGTTTGTACAGTGGCCAATGGCTCTGGAACACTAGCAGGTATTAATAATGTATCGGTGAGCTGTAAGGCTGACAACATATTTACCAATGGTTTTGAAGCGCCTGATAATTAAATGATTTTGAGGGAACCACTGGAGAGGCACACCACCAAGAACGTCGTACAATAGTTTCAGCAGATGGACAATGATTTCTGCCGCGTAGCTTTAGCGAGTGCCTGTCCAAAGTTGCGGCAAAGTTGCGTGCTGGCCAGATTCAGCGGGTTAGCCAAGCCAGAGGTACTACCAAAAACCACATAGGAACTGCCTGCTCCTGAATTATCGTTTGGACTAGCACGATAAGCACCAATAATCATATCATCAATACCATCACCATTAATATCTCCAGCTGAGCTGGTAATCCCCCCCATTATTAACCTAATTCAAAAGTAGAGTTAGGCCACCATGGCCAGTTTCTGTTTTGGGGTAATACCACCCAAGCCCATATTGGGTGGTTCGACAATGCGTATTTCATAATATCTTAATAAAAAAATTAAAAGTCACTCCTTTGAACGAACTAAACGTACACTAACGTCGTCATGGCGGCGATCTCTGAAGGAGACAGCGCCGTGGCTGAAACGGACAGACCACGCAGCGCCAGCAGCGCCAGCAGCTGGCGAAGACGACCAAAACCAAATGAATGGTGTATTGGGGAAA
>QIKG01000210.1 GCA_003232965.1 Oceanospirillales bacterium | reverse complement strand
CCTAGGAGGGATACCTTTGGCCTTGAAGTCACTAATTCAACCAAAAAACCACTTGACTGGGGGGAGTCGTCCATATATGTCCTTTGTATTGAGAAGTTAAACAGGTGTCGCAGGTTATGGTGTCGTTGGAATCTTAAAAGGTAGAAAAGAAGGAAAAAATATAGCTTGGCGAGCTGATATGGATGCTCTACCAAATGATTTTCCTGACGAAGTGCCAACAATCAAGCAACAACAATCAAGGACAGCCACATAATCAGAACTCTCCTACAGTAATTTCAGCAAAACCCCAGTTCTATTCACTAACCAGAAAGCTCAAACTAGGTATTTATTTGGAGAACACCATGGATAGTCACAGTTGGTTCAAAGAAGTGCAGAAGTTTTCCAGAAAGAGCGTAACTGCCATTGGTACGGTTAGTCAGCTCAAGAAATTCTGCCAAAGCGTGGGTAAGAAATGGGGTGTTGGGCATATTCTTAGCCCAGTATTGGAATAAGCTCAAGTTCGATTAGAGACTTAGCAACCTAGGGTTGAGGTTTTTGGCTGTGTGGCTTTTAAGGAATTGATGGATTCCTGATGATTTACTGCTTGAATTCAGAAAATCCTCCCTATAATCACCATTCACAAGAGCCAGAATGATAAATCCATACCGAATTTTCTTGATTGGCGCTTTTGTGGTTTTCTAACAGGCGACTGTCCTTTGTATTTGTTTGTATTTTGTATTTTGTATTTGTATTTACCTTTTACTATTTTTTACAATAGCTGAACTCGGAATCCAGTGGTTTACTGGATACCGGCCTTCGCCGGCATGACCACAATGAAGGTTAACGGTAAAAGTTAACTGGACAGCAATGTTCTTCACTTATTTTTTTTAGCCCTTAAAAAATCTCTAAGTTTTCGATAAGGTAGGCTTAATGCCCAAATTATGCCTAACACCCTGCCCGGAAGTCGGCGTAATCTACTTTGTTTTTCTTTTCCCATTAACACACTAATATTGTTGTACAGGCGCTGTAAATGTCGATCCCGAGAGTGTAATAACCGCTGTATTTCAGCGTAATCATGTTCGCTTAAGGTGCTTCCTGCTTTAATGTTAGATGGTAAGTGCCTATCCACATAAATGGTTGAATGGGGCAACTTAAAGCTCTTGGCGGGCGCTTTGGTATAAAAGTACAAGGCAAATGATTTGCGACTGATATGAGGCTGGGTATCTGGAATATTAATAGCTGGAAAACCATGCCATGATGTATGCGTGGTCTCGAAAACAACAGCTCGGTTAAATAACGGCCTGACACTGATGATTTCATCCTTTTCTAGGGGTAGTTGAGGGTTTTTATGCAGTTCAATGTTGCCACCCCATTCACTTTCCCAAGTGTGATTGAGATAAACAATCAAGTTTAGTCGGCGATAATTGCCGGTTATGGGGTGCTCGGTAAAATCTACATGTGGATCTAGGCTTTGTCCGCTGAGATTTTCGTGGGTGCCTCCGCCAAAATAAAGCGGATCATAAATCAAGCCATCAATACCAGTTACCTTGCCAACAAATTGTAAAAACTCGCTGGACTTTGCCAGATTATCCATTTTTTTAAAGCTTTTACCCAGGTTTCTGACACGCTCATTAACCGCTTTTCTGCCAACTTCACCATTTTCGTTCATGGCGAATTTTTTATCGAAAGAGGGGAACTCATCTAATAAACCCTGACAAAAGCTCTCTGTTAGGAAACCATCCATCACAACATGGGCAAATGGCGTTGGGTTTTGAAGTTGAAACTGTTGACGGTATTGGTCTATATTGGCAACAGTATCCGAGCTTAAAAGTTTCATATTATTATCTTTCATGTGGTGTATCTCCTGTTGGTTGCTGATCTCTCAAAATCAATCAACAGGATACACCGCTTTTTAATTTAACTCATACACCAGAAATCATCATAGCTCTGATTTTATGTGCTGCCCTGTTATTCAAAACCATTTGTAAATATGACTTCCGCAGGTATAAGCTGAAGCGTGTACTGTTGAAAGAATGACCACATTAAATTATTGGCATTAATATAAGTTGATACCTGATCCCCTAATTCAGTTTGACTGCCTCCTGGCCAAGAGTGACCTCCATCGCGGGTTAGATAATGATGAATTTCTGCATTATTATCACAACCTGTTTTTTGGGTAAATGTGTATTCGGCGTTATCAACAACCGTTTCTGTTATAACGCAATTATTAATATTTTCCCATAAATTTATAATATCCTCCTGAGAAGGATGGTCAAAATTGGAAGGCCCTGCTCCCACACCGCCTAAATAGGGAATATTAGAATCCAAATATGAATGAAAATGTATCACCGGAACTGGGCGCTCAGGAGTGCAGTTTGCGGTACTCATTGAGCTTGCTACTGGTGCTATTGCGGTGATTTGGGTGGATAATTCACAAGCCAATTTGTACGCCATCAAAGCCCCATTGGAAAATCCAGTCGCATATACGCGGTTTGTATCAATAGCGTATTGCTCAACAAGAGTGCTTAGCAATAGATCAATAAAGCCAACATCATCAATATTGTTGTTGCTGGCAAAACCACAGCAACCACCAGCATTCCAGGTGCGGATATTGAACATACCTCCTTGTACTCCCTCTGGGTAAACCACAATAAAATTTTCAACATCTGCTGTTGTACTTAACTGCGAGAGTGTTTCTACACCATAGGCATTGCCAAAACCACCATGCATGGCAATAACTAAAGGCAAATTTTTCTCTCCAACATACCCAGCAGGCAAATGAACAAGATAGGTTCTGTCATAACCATCAAAAGAGATAGCACTATATTGTGCGGAGGCAATAGTCGGTATAGAAAGAATAGTTATTATTGAAATAAGTATTGCCCGGCTCCAAACCTGAACTAGTGAATAGAACGTATTATTTATATCGTTTAATTTATTGTTCATTAAAATATACCTTGAATTATTTATCTATTCGATTTTTTCCTTAATATGTTTTCCATCTAAAGCAATTAAACCAATTTAAATAAGAGTTGGTTAGAATAATTGTAATACACATCTCAATTTAGCATTTGTTTACATTAATTTCTCGTAACTTGTATGAAATATTCAGGGTAGTATTGTTTGGAACTTAGATTCCAGTGGTATTTCTGGCGTATTTGCAAATCACAGTGATAGGTTGGATGAGGCTGTGTCTCATGGTGACTATAACGATGATAGTATTCAGGGTTTGGCAATTGGCATCCCAAACTCCGAACTTTCATAAAGTATATGTCTATGTTTTTATCACTTATGGGCACCTCTATTAATTCAATGAACGCGCATCTTGAGTCCAAAATTAGTCGTTTCTGCGTTGTAAAACTTGCCAATAGCAAGCTATTACCTGCGTTTCACGCCTTGAATCGCCAAATTTTGAATCTCAATCTGACGCATCCAGAATTAATAGAGGTGCCCTTATGAAACTCACTCAAAATCATTTGAAAATATCAAATCACTTCCATACACGCCTGGTTGTAATGGAACGGGTAAACTCCTAATTGCCCCGTTACATTGGCCATTGGGCGCATCTGAGAATATCAGACTTTCATTAAATTGATAACTGGGTTCTGGCCAATCGCGGGAGTTAACACGACAAGTGATGTTTGCACCATTAAAAGTAGTATCGTGCGTTGTAATATTGCGGCCACCCAAAAATAATTGCGCTGCATTAAAATTCGCACCTGACCAGAGCAAAAACTCTGTTCCAAAAGCACTGCTGTATTGATGCCCAGGGCGAAAATCAAACCACCCTGCATCCTCTGTAACCGTATTGATGGTATCACCTAATATATTATCAACAAGGAAATTGTAATGTGGGTAGAAATGTTGAGCTGTATCACTGTTGCGTTGCCAGCCTGGTCCATTACCGGCATGATTTCCTGAAATGAAATTTTCCGGATTAACCACCTGGCTAGCTGCCGCATCGGTTCGTATCTGCCGCAATGTGATTTTACTTTTTGGCCCATTGGTGCCAGCATGATCACCGGCAAAATGTGAATTACTGATCACCAAACCCCAGGCACCCATCACGCGTAAATTCAAAAGAAGCCTTGCCATAAGAGCCTATTATCGCTGAATTAATTAAACCACAATCATTCATACAGGCTATATTCCAAGGAGGGACATGCCCGATGCCTCCACTGTCACCAACATCTCCCACACTGCGTACCTCAGAGACAAAAATACCATAAGAGTACGGTACCAAGTTACAATCAAGACCCTCATTGTTATAGCAATTTCGAGCATTGCTCATCATGTTTACATAGCCATTTGATGCTGCACTGAATGGACCTGCATCTGACCAATCCAAATCCAAGTTATGCAAAGTCAATAAAGCGACACTCATACCCACAGTCAAATTACGCAGTCTCAAGTTAGCCACGCCATTACCAAATGCCCAGCCACTGATGATATGACCACTTTGGTTTTTACTAAGAACATCATAACCACTGACTTGAGCATTGTTAAATGAAGCTGGTGCTGGCTGGCACCCTTGAGCAGTACCCATTACGATTTCTTCTATCAAAGGATCGCTGCCTTCACCATAGGCATCAATGCGAATATCACTTTCATCATAACCAATGCACATCGGTGAATACATTCCTGCTGATCCCCTTTGAAACAGAATTCTGGAGTGGC
>QIKG01000234.1 GCA_003232965.1 Oceanospirillales bacterium | reverse complement strand
ACTTAATCAAACCTCGCTCGTACCCCATCCTGTCCATTACCTGGTCACAGACATCAATACAGGCAGCACAGGCAATGCATTCATACTGCAGACCATTGCGGATATCAATACCCGTGGGACAGACCTGAACACAGAGTGTGCAATCAATACAGGAACCCAGGCCTTTTTCAACCGGGTCATCTTTACGCCGGGTTCGCCGCGTTTGTCATCATAGGAGATGATTAAGGTATCTTTGTCGAACATGGCACCCTGGAAACGCGCATAGGGGCACATGTATTTACACACTTGTTCGCGCATAAAACCGGCATTGCCATATGTTGCAAAGCCGTAAAAAATCATCCAGAAAGTTTCCCATGGCCCTAAACTGAAGCTTAATATCATCCCCCAGAGATCGCGAATGGGCGTGAAGAATCCAACAAATGTAAAGCCTGTGATTAAGCCAATCAATATCCAGACAAACTGCTTGCTGGACTTGCGGATGATTTTGTTCGTATTCCAGGGTGATTTATCCAATTTTTGCCGCTTGTTTCTATCGCCTTCAATCAAGCGTTCTACTTTCATGAACATTAGCGTCCAAACCGTTTGCGGGCAGGCAAAACCACACCACAAGCGCCCCGCCAGTGCGGTAAAGAAAAACAAAGATAATCCGGCGATGATTAGCAGCAATGCCAGGTAGACAAAATCCTGAGGGAATAGAGTGATTCCAAAGATATAGAAACGCCGCGCTGGCAAGTCAAACAATAATGCCTGATGCCCATCCATTTGTAGCCATGGCAACAAATAAAACAGACCAAGCAGTATCCACAGAGCTATATTGCGCAGGTTTTGAAATTTACCGCTTACATGGCGCGCATAAATCTTTGCTTCTGCCTGAATCAGACCAACATTCTGCTGGCTTTCCCTATCAGGCTCATTAACTGCCTTCATGACCTACAACTTTACCGCCTTTAAGGCCGGGAACCCCCTGCTCTGGCGACTTGATTCTGGTAACCGATAATGAGTTTTCGGCAGCCATACTGTCAGGGCCTGTGCGCACCATATACAGGGTCAACGCTGCGGTCACTATGCAGATTACCCAGAGAAAAGCAAAACCCAGGGTATAACCCCACTCGCGACCCATATCCCATTTTTCTGTCCATGCGCCGGTCATTGCTTGCGGGTCCAACAGTCCGAAAATCACTAGGCTACCTAGGCAGGCACCTAGGAAGGAAACCCACAGCACGATACCAATATCCCGCTTCAAATTGATGCGCCTATGGCGGTTCATTATTTCGCCAGACTGGAAACATACGCCGCAATTAATCGAATTCTTTCTTCAGTAAGAAAGTCTTTTTGTGCGGGCATTTCACCTATTCGTCCGTCCGCCACAGATTCTGATATCGCGGCTTCTGAACCACCATAGAGCCAAATGTTGTTGGCCAAATTCGGCGCACCCATAGCCGGGTTGCCTTTGCCTTCAACACCATGACAAGCCACACAAAAGATGTTGTAGCGCGCTTCACCCTTGGCCGCCAATTGCGGGTCGGATTCTTGACCTGATAGCTGCCTGACAAAAGCAGTTACTTCCTGTACGCCATCATCATTCAATGCTGCCTGCCAGGCAGGCATTACACCGGTACGGCCATTGCTTATGGACATTACTATACCGTCAAAATCACCAGCATAGAGCCAATCATCATCGGTTAAATTAGGAAAACCGCGTGCGCCGCGTGCATCAGAACCATGACAACCTGCGCAGTTAGCCGCAAACAAACGACCACCAGTCAACAGCGCCTGCTCATTTTTGATTAATTCTTCAGTGCTTAACTTAGCAAGCGGTGCGAACAGTGCCGTTTGGGCTGCATGTACTTCCCTGGCCTCCTCATCGTACTGACTGATTTCCGTCCAATTCAGAAAGCCTTTGAAATTTCCCAGACCGGGGTAAAGCGCCAAATAGCCTAAACTAAACACAATGGTGAAATAAAACAAATATAACCACCAGCGAGGCAATGGATTATTTAATTCCTGAAGATCGCCGTCCCAAACATGTCCAGTTACATCACCTTCTTTTGAATTATTGGCTTTGTTTTTAGTTGCCCAAACAATCAACCACCAACAGGCAAAAATGTTAGCGAGCGTAACAATTATGACAAACCAGTTCCAAGCTGTAGACATCATGGCTGAGTCTCCTCAGATTCAGTATTGGGCAAGTCATCTTCTACCGCCAAATTTGCAGCTTCCTCAAACTCTTGTTTGCGTTTAGGGCTCCAAGCCCAGAACACCATTACACAAAAAGTAATGAACAAAATGACCAGTACAGTACTACGAAATGTAACCAAATCCATACTTACCTCCCACTACGGGCCAAACCAAGGCCCTGCAGGTAATGTATCAGCGCATCAAGCTCTGTTTTACCTTCAACGGCCTTAGCGGCACCCGCAATCTGTTCATCGGTGTAAGGGTCACCGAGCATGCGCAAACGGCGCATTTTTCTGGTAGTGATTTCACCATCAATTTCATTATTAGCCAGCCAGGGATAAGCGGGCATATTCGACTCAGGCACTACATCGCGCGGGCTAGTGAAGTGAATCCGATGCCAATCATCGGTGAAACGACCACCGACTCGGGCAAGGTCAGGGCCGGTACGTTTAGAACCCCACTGGAACGGGCGGTCATATACAGACTCACCGGCAACAGAATAAGGCCCGTAGCGCTCGGTTTCACTTACGAAGGGGCGAATTTGTTGTGAGTGACAACCGTGACAACCTTCGCTCACATATATATCGCGGCCTTCCAGTGCCAGCGCATCGTAAGGCTCAATACCTTCAATGGGCTCGCCAACCAGGTTTTTCTGCACTACCAACGGTAGAATTTCTACCAGTCCTGCGACGCTGATTACAGCAACAATAAGCACCATCATCAGGCCAATGTTTTTTTCAACTACTTCATGAGACATGTTGAATCCTCCTTATGCCGGGTCCGGAACAACAATGGACACTGGCTGTGAACCCTTGATGGTCTTATATACGTTATATGCCATGATGCACATACCGATCAGGAACATAGTCCCACCCAGCAGCCTGATGGCATAGTAAGGATAAGTTGCTGAGAGCGACTCAATAAAGGTATAGGTCAGCGTACCGTCAGCATTGAATGCACGCCACATAAGACCCTGCATTACACCGGCAATCCACATTGATGCGATATATAAAACCACACCAATGGTAGATATCCAGAAATGCACATCGATCAGCTTGATGCTGTACATATCTTTTTTACCATACAGTCGCGGAATTAACACATAGAGCGAACCCATGGTCATCATCGCTACCCAACCCAGCGCACCGGAGTGCACATGCCCGATTGTCCAGTCGGTGTAATGTGATAGTGCATTGACTGTTTTGATCGCCATCATCGGGCCTTCAAATGTAGACATGCCGTAGAAAGACAGCGCCACAATCATCATTTTCAGAACTGGATCTGTACGTAGTTTGTGCCAGGCCCCTGAAAGCGTCATCATGCCGTTGATCATGCCGCCCCAACTAGGCGCCAGCAGAATTAATGAAAACACCATGCCAACTGACTGTATCCAATCCGGCAGCGAGGTGTAATGCAGGTGATGCGGGCCAGCCCACATATAAGTGGAAATTAGCGCCCAAAAATGCACGATAGACAGGCGGTAGGAGTAAACCGGGCGCTCTGCCCGCTTGGGCACAAAATAATACATCATGCCGAGGAAGCCGGCGGTCAGAAAGAAGCCAACCGCATTATGCCCATACCACCATTGCACCATGGCATCGACCGCTCCGGAATAAATCGGGTAAGACTTAGTCCAGGTTACCGGTATCGCCAGATTATTAAAGATGTGCAACACGGCAACGGTGATAATAAAGGCACCATAAAACCAATTGGCCACATAAATATGTTTAACTTTGCGCTTAACAATCGTACCAAAAAACACCACCGCATAAGATATCCAAACCACGGCGATGGCGATGTCAATTGGCCATTCCAGTTCTGCGTATTCTTTACCTTGGGTAATGCCAAGCGGCAAAGTAATCGCTGCGGCAACAATAATCAGCATCCAGCCCCAGAAAGTAAAAGCTGCGAGCTTCGGCATATACAAACCGGCATGACAGGTGCGCTGAACCACATAATATGATGTACCCATTAAAGCTGAGCCACCAAAAGCAAAAATTACCGCATTGGTATGCAGAGGGCGAAGTCGACTGAATGTCAGCCAAGGAATATCGAAATTAAGAACCGGGAACAGCATCTGGGCGGCAATAACTACCCCCACCAGCATACCGACAATCCCCCAGACTACGGTCATTACAGCAAATTGCCGGACGACCTTATCATCATAGGTTTCTTGGTTGCTCATAAATTGGCACCTTATAGAAA
>QIKG01000153.1 GCA_003232965.1 Oceanospirillales bacterium | reverse complement strand
CCTACTGTGAGTTCCTGATAGGATTCTCCTTGATGCGTAGTGCTGGTTTTAAGATTAGCGAAAGTTGCTTTTACTAACTCCATTTGCTCACGCGCGTATTCAATCGCATCGTTTGACATATCGCCAGTCATCACTCGCGGGTCAATATGCCGCCCTGGTGCGCGCATATCATCGGCATCATTACCAAATGCTAGCTGCGGTTGGGTCGAGCGAGACAAAATATCATTTAAGCGCTGTTCTTCTTTTTCCGCATCGGGAAGAGCTTGGGAGTAACCATATTCTATTGCCCATGTGTCATAGCTTCCGGGCCTGGTATCGGCGTAGTCTCCTTGGGTGACACCAGGTGGCGCCAGATTAATAGGTGCATAGTCCATCACTGAGGCGGTGATACTTCCCTGGGTGATCGATGCATCGTGAACCTGACTTGCATCATACAACTGGCTTGCCTTCATATTGTGGTTAAGCCCTAAAGTATGTCCAAGCTCATGCAGGATTAAGAATGTGAGCCCTTCTTCGGTCATTTTATGTTTTTCTAAGGAGGAGCTTCCGTTGGTATTGAGAACAGCGGATGCAAATGCCACCGCGTTACCCGTTTCAAAGCCAGCGCTACAAAGAAAACCCGGGGAAGAGCCAGGCACTGAGGAATTAAGAGCATCCTCACCACTATAAATACTCTCAATAAACTGCCGTCGCTTGATGAAGGCATATTCCAACATGATATCTGCCGCAATGATTTGCCCCGTTAATGGATTTGCTACACTCGGGCCGTAGCCTCCAAACGGTGGCTTTGGGGATGCAGTCCAACGCATAACATTGTATCGAATATCACCTGCATCCCATTCTGCATCGTCAGGTTGAACTTTAACTTGTAAGGCATTTTTAAAGCCGGCTTCTTCAAAGGCGATATTCCACTGCAGTGTGGCTTTTTTTATAGTCTCTCGCCACTCTACGGGCGTAGTATTTTCAATCCACCAAACAATGGGTTCGACGGGTTCTGATAATGCTGCATTCGGATCTTTTTTAACTAATTTCCAACGGTTAATTACATCGCGATAAGGGGCCCATTTATTGGAGTTTAAATCATCGAATTGTTGGGCAAAATAACCAATCCTGGGGTCATCCTTACGCGAAATAAAGTCATCTTCAGGCATGGCGATAAAAGAATGCTGCATTTGAATAATTACGCTACGAGGATCGGTGATTTCTAAACCGCCTCTTACGCTTGGTGATTCATTATCGAAAACATACTCCACAATAACATCAGAATTTTTGGGGTAGCTTTTGATCTGTAGATATTTGGTTTTCTCTTTACTTAGCTTGCCCAATGCAAACTCAGGTGGGGCAGGCGGCTTATCTGGCGTAGCAGGCTTAGGATAGGGTGAAACACGATGCAGCGATTCAGATAAAAATACGGAGTCCACTTCGACCACATATTGGCCTGTTTTCTCATCAAAGGCTTTAATTTCCATACTTGCTAAGACGGCTGCTGAAATATTGGTTCCTCTCGAGCGATTAATTGCCTGCTCTTCACCGAAAACATAGCGCGGGGTTTTGCTGATGATTTCAATTCGGTTAAATCGTTTTCTAAACTCCAATAATTTGGTTTCTTTAAAAGCACCTTTAAAATGCCCTGCCTCTAAAACACCATTGACCGTGTGTACAAAATAAATCATTGGCTTATCAAGCTGTTTTTCCGAAAGAGATAACAGCATTTCACCTGTTTTTGGATCTTGGTAAAATTGGAGAAAACCCTGATGATTAGTTTTATCTTTAATCAATTCTTTTACGGTTTTTTCTTTTTCTTTTTCTTTTTCTTCTTTTTGATCTTTGTCTTTTGCCTCAGCAAGTAATACCTGAGGCAAAGCCAGTACGGCTAACACTACTAGAAACTTTATTACTTGGAGTGGTTTCAATTTATTATTCCCGTTGAGGTGGTGGATAGTGAGTTGTCATTTCAAAAATTTTCAACAATATAGCATATAAAGCTGATTATTTGGCTGCTAAGTCACCAAACAAGCATCGGTGTAGATAGGGGTTGTTATTACTTGTAGTTTTGATAACCAGGGATAAATTTTCGAATACCCACCAATGCCTGCAATCGCCTGCTGCGTAACTCAGCAGCAATTTTTTTGCCATCATCTATATCTGCCAGGCCATCAGTACTCACGGCTGCGACTCGCCGGTAGGCTTCAGACAGGTATTCCGCCTGTGGATAAGGGCCTTCTTCCAGACCCGTACGCCCTTGGGCATCGGCCTGGCAGGCATGTAAAAATGCTGGAAGAATGGCGGGTTGCCTGAATACATCCAGATGTTCCAATAACTCCAGCACTTTCTGCGGACGCATTTCCTGAATCCGGTGACAATGCAAATGCCAGTGGCAAACCAGGGTCGCCAATTGCTGCCAAGCTTTTGGTACCCGCAAGCGTTGACACACGGCGCGCACCAGCGGCACACCTTTGGCTTCATGTCCATAATGTTTCGGCAGATATTGCTTGGGGGATAAGGCCTTGCCTAAATCGTGTAGCAAAACTACAAAAACCAGCATTGCCCTCTGCTGGTCTTCAATTTTTTGGCCAGCAATTTGTTGACGATTAACCAGTAACGCACAGCGGTCAATCGCCAAAAGGGTATGTACCCCGGTATCAATTTCTGGGTGGTATTGTTCGGGCTGGGGAATGCCGAACAAGGCATTCACTTCCGGCAATAACACCTCTAGGGCACCACAGTCGCGCAACACCTGAATAAATACGCTGGGAGAGTCACAGGTAAATGCTTTACGAAATTCAGTGAATACTCGTTCGGGGGTCAATGCCTCTAATTCGCCTGAAGCCGTCATTGCGGTCATCAGTTGCATGGTTTCTGCGGCCACTTGGAAACCCTGTGGCGTAAATCGTGCGGCAAAACGGGCCACCCGTAATACCCGTAACGGGTCTTCCGCAAAGGCCGGGGAAACATGCCGCATAATGCGGGCATCAAGGTCGGCCTGCCCGCCCCAGGGGTCAACCAACTCACCATCGCTACTACGCGCCATGGCATTGATGGTTAGGTCGCGTCGTTGCAGGTCTTCTTCTAGGCTAACACCGGGGTGAAAATCCACACTAAAACCATGATACCCCTGACCTGATTTGCGCTCGGTGCGCGCTAAAGCGTACTCATCACCACTCTCGGGGTGAATAAAAACCGGAAAGTCGGCACCGACCTGGCGGTAACCCAGCGCCAGCATTTCCTCAGCACTGCTACCGGTAATAACCCAATCTTTTTCTTTTACGGCCAAATCAAGAAGTTCATCCCGAATTGCGCCGCCAACCAGATATGTTTTCATGACATCTTCACTAGATATTTACTTTCAGCCTTCATGGTGCGCAGCTAACCCTAGCGATACCCGCCCCAGTTGCTGCCGCTGCGGCATGCCGCAAACGGTAACTCACCCGGGTAACCGGTGTGCCGAGCCGCCAGGCATACAGAGTAGAAAAAGCCATGACCCGGGGAATATAGTCGCGGGTTTCATAATACGGCATTAATTCCAGCCATGCCTCCACTGATTTACCAGGGCGTTGCTTTAACCACCGATCTACCGCACCTGGCCCGGCATTATAGGCGCCGGTCACATAGGCAGGCACACCTTTATAGCGCTCCAGTAACTTACTCATTTCCGCGGTACCGAAAGCAACATTAGCCGCCGGGTCCAACAGCTTGCTTCTGTTAGTGTATTTCACTCCGGCACGCTTGGACAATTGCTTTGCCGTACCGGGTAATAATTGCATTAAACCATAGGCTTTTGCGGGTGAAATGGCCCTGGGATTCATTGCGCTTTCTGCCCGCATCAAACCATAAATCCAAGCTGGATCCAAATTGTGCTTATTGGCATTGCGATTAATGTGCTGCTCAAAGGCTATTGGAAAACGCCAGTCATAATAGCGCCTATCGCCACTCTTGCCCAAACCTAATATAGCTCTTGAAGGCCAAGCTTTGTCTGTCGCTAGAGCCGCTGCCGAGCGCATATCCAGCTTGCTCAATGAAACCGTAGCCCGATACCATTCCCGACCGGCAAAATCATCCAGACCTACCTTGCGTAATTCCAAGGCCCGCTGAACGCCGGGCAAGCCGGCAATGCGATCAATTTCTGTGGGGTCCACTGTCGGCGTTAGTGGGCAAATACGGTAGTCTTGCTGTAAATGGTCTGCAGCCAGGAAGCCCCAAAAGGTTGCTTCACGGGC
>QIKG01000276.1 GCA_003232965.1 Oceanospirillales bacterium | reverse complement strand
GAGTCTTGTAGAAAAAGACAACATTTAACCCTGATAAATTACTTCCAATAGGCTAAAGTTACGCTTCCGAATTAATTAGCCTTTTTTTATATGCCTTTCAATACCCTGAAACTTTTCATTATCATTCTATTTTCTTGCCTGCTTATGGCCTGTATTGGTGGGGAATCTAAAGTCACCACAGGCAATCGCGATGGCATCTTGCACTTGGGCAACGGCACCGAGCCTCAGGGGCTGGATCCCCATGTGGTTACCGGCGTTCCTGAAAGTCGTATATTGCGCGCCTTATTTGAAGGTTTGGTAGTAAAAAACCCCTACACTCTGGAGTTAGAACCCGGGGTGGCTCAGCGTTGGGAGACCAGCGAGGACGGCCTCGTACTCACTTTTCACATCAATCCTGCAGCCCGTTGGTCTAACGGCGATCCTGTAACTGCACATGATTATGTCTGGTCCTGGCAGCGGGCAATGAATCCTGCGATGGGTAATTTATATGCCTATATGCTGTTTCCAGTGGTAAACGCCGAGGCCTATACCACCGGTAAATTGGAAGACCCGAACGATTTAGGCGTAAAGGCACTGGATGATCTTACCTTGCAGGTAACCTTGAATGAACCCACGCCTTATTTTTTGCAATTGATGGATCACTACAGCACTTATGCTGTGCATCGCCCTACTATTGAAAAATTCGGTAAGGCTACCGACCGCTTTACCAAGTGGACCCGGGCCAAAAACATCGTCAGCAATGGCCCGTTTAATCTTAGCGAGTGGTTGCTGAATCGTCGTATCTCAGTAAAAAAGAGCGAAACCTACTGGGATGCCGATAAGGTAAAGCTGAATGGCATTGTGTTCTATCCCACCGAGAACATTGTCAGCGAAGAGCGCATGTATCGGGCGGGGCAGTTGCATTTAACCAACGATACACCGCTGGAAAAAATTCCCGTATATCAAGCGATGGAAAACACCCCTTTTATGCAGGCGCCTTATTTGGGCACCTACTACTACATGCTCAATACCCAGCGCGCGCCGGTAGACGATATCCGAGTTCGTAAGGCTTTGTCGATGACGGTAGACCGGGAAAAATTGACTCGTACTGTTATGCAGGGGTTGGTGACGCCCGCCTATGCCATTACCCCGCCGGGTACGCTGGGCTACCAACCACCCAAGCTGTTTGGCTACGATGTTGAAAAAGCCAAAGCTCTACTGGCAGAAGCCGGTTACCCCAACGGTGAAGGCTGGCCCGGTCTGGAGTTGATGTATAACACCAGCGAGAGCCATCGCAAAATAGCCGTGGCGATACAACAGATGTGGAAAGATGCGCTTAATATCGAGGTTACCCTCGCAAACCAGGAATGGAAAGTGTATCTCGACGCGCTTACCCAGATGGAGTACCAGGTTGCTCGACGGGGTTGGATTGGTGATTATGTGGATCCGAATAATTTCCTCGATATGTTCCTGACGGGTGGCGGTAATAATAAAACCGGTTATGCCGACCCTCTTTATGATGAACTCATTTTAAGCAAAGCACCGAAGGCGAAATCCAAACAAGAGCGCTTTGCACTATTTTATGAAGCCGAGACCCTATTGATGGAAGAAATGCCGATTATTCCCATCTATACCTACTCTATCAAACGCTTGGTGGATCCTGCAGTAAAAGGTTTTCCACCCAATTTAATGGACTCGTTCAACTTTAAATACATTTGGCTGCAAGCCGAAAACAACAAGGAAGGTGAATAGGCTATGTTGCGATTTATCTTACTAAGGTTATTACAGGCCATCCCGGTGATTTTGGTGGTGATAACAGTCACTTTTTTCCTGGTGCGCGCCGCACCCGGTGGTCCCTTTGACAGCGATAAGGCAGTAATGCCGGAGGTAAAGGCAGCACTGGAAGCGCAGTATCGACTAGACCTGCCAATGTCACAGCAATATTTTGCCTATTTAGGCGATCTTGCTAAAGGTGATTTTGGGCCTTCGTTTAAATACCCCGGGCGCGATGTTAACGAATTAATATCGGCGGGTTTGCCGGTGACAGCCGAGCTTGGTGCTTACGCATTATTGGTCGCGCTAATTCTGGGAGGATTGGCAGGCATAATGGCGGCGTTAAAACCCAATACGGCCCAAGATTATATTCCTATGTCATTCGCCATGGTCGGTATTTGCATGCCTACATTTTTGCTCGGGCCGCTGTTGGTGTTGGTGTTCGGGATTTATCTGGAGTGGTTGCCGGTGGCCGGCTGGGGTGATATTCCGGGGGATAAAATCCTTCCCAGTTTGACTCTGGGAGCAGCCTATGCCGCCTACATTGCCCGCCTGGGAAGGGCTGGCATGTTGGAAGTGATGTCCCAGGATTATATTCGCACCGCTCGCGCTAAAGGCTTGCCGGAATGGCAAATTGTGGTAAAACACGCCTTACGCGGCGGCATGATTCCCGTGGTGGCGTTTTTAGGCCCCGCTTTCGCGGGTTTGCTGGCGGGTTCGTTTGTGGTGGAAACTATTTTCCAAATCCCGGGTCTGGGGCGCTTTTATGTTCAGGCAGCCTTTAACCGTGACTACACCATGATTTTGGGCACCACGGTATTCCTCTCAACACTGATCATTATGTTCAATCTGCTCGCAGATATTCTCGCCGCTTGGATGAATCCTAGACTGCGAGCCCAGCTGGGAGAGTCAAAATGACATCGATTGAAAATACCGGCAACGACAATCCTGTCCCAAATAACAAAATAAGTGACATTGCCATGGCTGAACAAGGCACTTCCTTGTGGAAGGATGCCTGGGCTCGGCTGAAGAAAAATCGGATGGCGCTGTTTGGTCTGGCAGTGTTAGTGTTGTTTAGTCTCATTGCCCTGCTGACACCTTGGATTGCGCCCTACGGTTACGAACAACAAAACCTCGATTTGGGCGCTACCCCACCCTCGGCCCAGCATTGGTTGGGTACCGATATTTTTGGTCGGGACCTAATGACTCTGATCATGTATGGCGGGCGAATTTCACTTGCGGTGGGCTTTGTGGCAACTGCAGTTGCCTTGCTTATCGGGGTTACCTATGGTGCGCTTGCGGGCTATGTTGGCGGTAGAACTGACGCCTTTATGATGCGTCTGGTAGACATACTTTATGCCTTACCATTTATGATTTTTATCATATTGCTAATGGTGGTGTTTGGGCGCAATTTGTTGTTGCTATTTTTGGCTATTGGCATGGTCGAGTGGTTGACTATGGCGCGTATTATGCGCAGTCAGGTGCAGTCTCTCAGGCAACAGGAGTTTGTCGAGGCAGCCGTTTCTCTGGGCCTTGGGCCGGTGGCTATTATTCGTCGGCATCTGGTGCCCAATGCCTTGGGTCCAATAATTGTTTACACCACGCTGACCATTCCCGGGGTGATGTTGTTGGAAGCTTTTTTAAGCTTTTTGGGTCTGGGAATACAACCACCGCAAACCTCCTGGGGCCTGTTAATTTCCTACGGTGCAGAAACCATGGAAGAGTTCCCCTGGTTGCTGATTTTCCCCGGGTTGGCACTCGCCTTAACCTTGTTTTCCCTGAACTTTTTAGGTGATGGCCTGCGCGATGCACTCGATGTGCGTAGCTCTAAAGACTAGGCCGAGGAATAACTTATTATGTCATTATTGAATGTTCAAAATCTTAAAGTCAGCTTCCACACGCGTAACGGTGAGGTTAAAGCAGTAGACGATATCAGTTTTACGGTAGAAACCGGAAAAATCACTGCCATCATCGGTGAGTCAGGCTCTGGAAAATCGGTTGCCTGCTACAGTCTGTTGGGCTTGATACCTATGCCACCGGGTAAAATTGAGGGTGGTAGCGCGGTGTTTGAAGGCAATGATTTATTACAGCTGTCGGAATCGGAATTGCGCCATATTCGAGGCCGGGATATCGCGATGATATTCCAGGATCCGATGACTTGTCTTAACCCCTATATGACCATTGGCCATCAGCTGATGGAACCTATTGTTTACCACAAAGGAATGGCAAAAACTGAGGCCCGACAGCACGCCATCGAGTTGTTGGAAGAAGTCGGTATACGCGATCCGCATTCAACCATCGACAGTTACCCCCACGAGTTTTCTGGTGGCATGCGTCAGCGGGTGATGATCGCGATGGCGCTTATCAATGAACCTAAATTATTGATAGCCGATGAACCCACTACCGCATTAGATGTAACCATTCAGGCACAAATTTTGAAGCTGATGGCTGATCTGCAAAAAAAGCACAGCATTGGAATAATTTTTATCAGCCA
>QIKG01000176.1 GCA_003232965.1 Oceanospirillales bacterium | reverse complement strand
GCCAATGCTGACGGTGTGGTCGACCTGGTTATTCAATATTCACCAGTGGACAACACAAACTACGGCATTTACTTTTTTGATGGTCGAGATGGCTCGCTTCTACACTACGAAGCATTCGGCTGGAACTCGACTTCACAGCGCTTTACGACGATCGCCGATATTGATGGTGATGGCGAAGCAGAACTGATCAGTTCGTACACCGGCGGTATTGAAGGATTTACACGGGTGTGGCAGGGAACAGCCGCGAATCCACTACCGCCTGCGCCGCCATTACACAACCAATGGGTTTTCAACCAGGCGATGGTTGCAGATGATGCCAGCATAATCACCAACCCGACACCGCGTTGGCTGCAAGTAGGCCTGAATGGCTGGAACATGCTTAAACAGCCGCCACACCCGCTGGCTGGTACAACGGATAGTTTTATCTACAAGGCAAATGATGGTGAATTAGACTCCAACGAGGCAACTGTCACTTTTGATGTACAGCCTGCAGGAAACCCGCCGATTTTTCTGAGCAGCCCCGACACGCTAACAACCACCGGGTTCCAGTACGAATATGCACCGCGGGTAGTCGACACCGACCCTGGGGATTCCGTTAGTTTTATCCTCACAGCGGCGCCACCGGGCATGACCATAGACCCTGCAACGGGTGTTGTGCATTGGCTGCCGGGTACGACGGGGAGTTTCCAGGTGTTCATTCTGGCATCCGACACAATTGGATTTTCCACACCGCAGAGCTATACATTGCTGGTGGGCGACCCGGTTGAAGTACCAGACCTTATTGGCCAACCAGAGGCCACTGCCACAACCACTCTGAGCACTGCCAACCTGCTGGTTGGTCGAAGCCAGACAGCTAACCACCCATCAATTCCAGCGGGTGCAGTCAGCTCACAAACCCCAATCGCCGGTGCGGTGGCTGAATTTGGTAGTAAAGTTGACCTTATTCTCTCGCTTGGTCCCGCCCCGGAAGATATTGATGATGACACGGATGGATTCACCGAGAACCAGGGTGACTGCAATGATAATGACAACACAATTTTCCCTGGTGCTAACGATATTCCTGGTGACGGCATAGACCAGGACTGTGACGGAATTGACGGCAATCTGGTGTTATCGAATATCCTGGTGCTGCCAGGTGATTCGACCATACTCACCAGCCAATCTGTCAGCCTCAAGGCCATCGGTATTTTCGTAGATGGTACCAGTCAGAATCTGACGACCATCGCCAACTGGTCGGACGGCCCTGAGTATAGCTCGCCAGTAGCAGGAGTATTTGTCATTAGCGCATCCAGGGGGGTAGTATCCGGTACGGTTAGTATCACCGTAGTGGATAGGGTACTCGGTGATGTTGCGCCGCCAGTTGCAGAGATTAGCGCACCTGTTAGTGGTGAGAGGGTGAATGATCCAATTGAAATCATTGGAACAGCCACAGATAGTAATTTGCTTAAATATACACTCGGTTTAAAGCCCGCCGGTGAATTAAATTTTGTGGAAATAGCTGCTAGTACAAGTCAGGTTAGCAATGATGTGTTAGGTACGTTGGATCCGACAACATTGGTCAACGGAATCTATGTGCTCAGGCTTACGGTTATGGATACCGGAGGCAATATGACAATTGCTGAGACTGAAGTGTCGGTTGAGGGCGGAGCTAAACCGGGTCTCTTTAGTCTGACATTTACTGATCTAAGTATCCCTTTGGGTGGTATGCCCGTGCAAATTTCGCGCACCTATGACAGTCGTGATAAAACCCCGGGTGATTTCGGTGTTGGCTGGAGCATGAGTCTCAAGAGTTTTAGTGTTAGCTGCGACGCGCTTGGGTCCAACTGGTTTGTTTCTAAAGAAGGTCTGGCTTATGGTCTTTTGCCGACGAAATCACACAATTGTAGTGTGCGCCTACCGAATGGACGAATAGAAAGGTTCGGATTCCAGCCCAGTCCGGCGGCTTCTGCGATTATCCCCTTCTCATTTCTCAGCGGTAATTTTATACCTGTGCCGGGTGCATTGGGCAGCCTGAAAAGCCTTGATAATACTAATCTGCTAATTGTGGAACCCCAGCCGGGACCGGTTAGTTTGCTGGATGATAATACGCTGGCAGAATATGCGCCTCAGTTGTTTGAATATACAGCTGAAAATGATTTTATCTTTGTAATCGGCGCTGATGGGCTTGAATCAGTTACTGATAATAACGGCAATCAGCTTACCTTTACCCCTAATGCTATTACTCACTCTGCCGGTGTCACACTTCAGCTAATACGGGACCCTCGAAACTTTATTACCAGCATGATCGATCCAATGGGAAACTCTCAGTTTTATCGATATTCTGATAGCGGTGATTTAATTGAGCATATTGATAATAATGGTGCTGTCACGCGAATGTTTTATGACTATAAGCACTTACTGATCCGAATAGAAGACCCCTTGGGTCATCCCATGGTTCGTAACGAGTACGATGCAGAAGGACGTAGAATTGCCACCGAAGATGCTGAGGGAAATCGCACAACATTTAGTTATAATCTTGCGGCAGGCACGGTAACTACGACCAATCCAGACGGTACCCAAATGGTGGTTGAATATAACCCAGATGGGAATGTTACTAGAAACAGCACCATGGTAACGATAGATGGTTCCTTAACAGTAGTAGAAAACATTTTTGAATATGATATTGAAGGCAATGAAACTGTTGTAGTTGATGCTGATGGTTTGAGAGTGGAGAGAAACTTTGATGGTTCACGGGTCACCCAGGTTGTCGTTGACCCGGCTGGTTTGGCACTAACAACAAATTCCCAATATAACAATTCAGATGACTTGCTTAGTGTTACTGATGCCTTTGGCTATGTACGCATGTTTGATAATGATGCCCGAGGCAACCCGGTGGCAGTTGATGGCCCCGGCGCAGTCGATCAGGCATTTCAATATGACACGTCCGGTCGGTTGACTGAAATTACCGATCCACTGGGTGATCGTACAGTGATGATTTACAATCCGGCAGGTTTGGTTATCGCCGAGGAGCGCTTTAACTCAGGTGGTGATTTGCTGGGACGGTCAGAACTTAGTTATGACCTGAACGGTAACCTACTTGAGAGTCGATTGATCGAAGTGGGTAGTGCAAACCCACCGAAAGTTATCCGCTTTACTTATGATAACAATAATCGACTGTTGAACAGGGAGGATCCGGAAGGAAATATTCAGTCATGGGAATATGATGTCAGTGGCAACTTAACAGCGTTAGTTGATGCTCTTGGAAGACGAACTACTTATGAGTTTAACGCTAACGGTTTTCTGATAAAAACAACCTTGGCCAGTGGTGGCGTAATCCTGAATGAATACGATGCCCTTGGCAATGTTAAGAAAATGATAGATGCTACCGGTCGAGTGACAGAAGTTCTCTATGACGAGTTAGGTCGGCGAGTAGCTACCTCGGTTAATGGTGAAGTTCTGGAACAACGCGTATTCTCTCCCGCAGGAAGATTGAGCAGATGGTAAGCGAACCGATTACCAGCGGGATTCTGCCGGGCGGATTACCCAAATTCAGTTGCCGGAAGTTATCGACGGACGTACCGGATCACCAATGCGGCCAACAGTTAACAAGGTGCTGGATGAGCTGGGCCGCCCGCTGGAAATAATAGACCCTAATGGAAGGAGTACGACTTTCCAGTACGACTCAAATGGCAGGATAAGTGGCAGGCAGGCTGCGGATGGCACTTCGACTTCACAAGTTGTTGATGCTGCAGGCCGGTTGCTTTCGGTTACCAATGAATTGGGTGAGACCATAAATTATGTTTATGACGCCATGGGTCGATTGGTGCAAGTGGTGATCCCCGGCCGACAACCAGCTATATTTACGACTCATTAAATAACCTTAACAGGCAGATAGATGCGTTGGGGCGAGTCACCCTGTTTGATTATGATGATGCTGGCAGACTTATACGAGAACAACTACCGGATGGTAGCATTACCCTGTCGGACTACGACTCTGTAGGCCAGTTAATTGGTGTTACTGAGAGTGATGGTACTTTGACCAATTTTAGCTACGACCTGAATGGTAGGCTAACACAGCGGTCATCCTCTACTGGTGAAATGGAAGCGATCAGTTATAATCAAAATGGTGCCCGCTTGAGTACAATAGATTCTCGTGGCACTACACAATATAGCTACTTTACCAATGGCTTATTGAAGAGCATAACCGGCCCATTGGGCAGTCAGATCAAATATGAATATGATGTAAATCAGAGAATCAGTCAAATGACCGCTGATGGAGATGTGGTCAGTTATACCTATGATGCCAATAGCCGCCTGGCTACTGTTTCCAGCCAGATCGGCTTAACAACCTATGCTTATGATCCAGTAGGTAACCCAGTGCAGAAAACACTCCCGAATGGTATTAAAGTCGATATGCTTTATAACCTTAGGGGAAGGATGACCGAACTCACCCACAGCGATATGAATGGTGTAATTCTCGAATCGTTTTTATCCAGCTACCAGGCCGATGGGAGACGACTAACCATTGCGGAACTTGATGGCTCACAGGAACTATATCAATACGATAATCTGGGTCGACTGATATCTGCAGAGCGCACGGGACCACAACCGTATCAGCATGCATATGAATACGATATCGTTGGAAATCGCATCCGCGATGTAATTGATGGCATCGAAACTATTTCTGGGTTTGATAGCAATAATCGACTGATATTCCGTGGTGCTGATCTATATTCATATGATCTGCGTGGGAACCGGATTGGTAGTACAGTTAATGGGGAAGTGTTGACATATCAATGGGATAGCTTTAAGCGCATGACCGGGGTTACTTATCCCGGTGGCACGGTTGCCTATGAATATGATATTGATGGTCAGCGGGTCAGCGAAAATATCAACGGGGTAGAGACCCGGTTTATGTTCGACCAGCGTAATCCTAGCGGATATTCCCAGGTCGTAAAAGAATTGGATGTGAACGGACAGGGCCTTGTCAGCTATACCTATGGATTGCAAATTCTTGGGCAGCGCAGGGCTGCTGTGAACAGCTTCTATTCTGAAGATCAACACGGTAGTATCCGGATGTTAACCAATACTGCTAATACGGTAACGGATCGTTACAGCTATCAGCCTTACGGGAAGATGCACACGAGCAGTGGTGTGACTGACAATCGTTACGCTTATAGTGGAGAACGCCTGGATACTGTTACTGGAAACTATAATCTACGCGCGCGTCAGTATGACCCGGTAAGTGGCGGGTTTATATCCCAGGATTTTTACAAGGGTGATCGCAGAAACCCAAGCTCCATGCATTCCTATCTGTATGCTGGCGCAGATCCGATTAATTTCGCTGATCCCCTCGGGCTATTCTCATTAGCGGAAAATAGCATTGTACAGTCCATATCAAGTGGCCTGGCTAAGGCGAAGAGTGCTTTATCATTCACCAAAACTTTTTGCAGAGCGAAAGGTGCGGTCAACGTTGTCAACACCATAAGTGCGGTATCTCAAATAGCTGTCGTTGGGTTTGCAGCGCTATCAAAAATTGTTCAAACACCAGCAAATGTAGAAGGTACTTTCCTGGATAAGATTAATGTTGAGTTTGGGTTAGGCGATGGAGCTTCCCTGGGTCTTGAAATTGATCCTAAGTTCGCCGAAAATGGTATGGCGATAAAACTGGAAATTGATAATGGGCAGGTGAAGAACTCCCTTACAATTGAGGCTTCAAATTCAGGTATTAAAGCTTCTGGTGGAGTGGGTAAGGATTTCGATTTGCACGAATTCACAGCATGCGGTTTAAAATTCGCAACATTATCTGTTGGAGTAGAGGTGGGTGTTGAGACGGGGGTCGATAAATGGAATCTATTCGGTGCAGGCAGTGCTTCTGCAAGCCTCAAACTTGGTTTTGGATCCGATGATAAAGAAGTAACGACAAGTAAATTCAGTGTTGGTGAGTTGAGTTGGAAAGCAATTGAAATAAAGTATAATAGTAGTCAAAAATCGCCAGTTAGTGGCTATGCATTTGGCTTTACAATTCCGCTTCAGTAACGTAATCATAGAGCGTTAAGGAAACAACGACGGGAAAACAACGACGGCAACGACGGGACAGGCACACAGTTGTTGGCCGTGGCAAATATCATCTGCTGCATATATCTGGCAGAACGGAAATAGCCGGGGAATAGCCGGGACAGTCGCCTCTGTGGCCTCTGTGGCCTCTGTGGCATAATTAAGCAATTGTTCTATATCGTATAAAATGGAGGAATCACCTATGCTCGCCAAGTTCTTTTGTCTTGCCGCGATGGCGTTTATATTCATCGTTGCCGCTTATTCCGGTCATGCAGTCGCCGCGGCGGATGTTGGTTTGTTTTCAGATAGTTTTGAAGATATCCCAAGTATCGTTTCTTGCCCTTTAAAACCCAGCGACCCTGTCAGTGGAAGATGCGAGGTGGAGCAAGGCGACGGAAACCTCCTGATTCGTTCACATATCGCTACTCCGAACACCATTTATAGAAATGCTGAACTGCTCATCGATGAGACAGGAACAATTCGATGCTCTGCATGCGATTGTTCGGGGTTTAATGGGTATGACACTGCAACCACAATGAACTGCCCCGAGATTCTGACGACTCCCGGGCTCATCAACTCCCATGAGCACCAGAGCTTTCAAGCAGGCCCAGTTGACACTGGAACAGAGCGATACGATCACCGGCATGATTGGCGAACGGGCGACAGGGGCCATAGTAGGATCAGCACGTCCTCAACCAGTAGCACCGAAGCGAAGATTTGGGGCGAATTACGTCATTTGCTGGGAGGCGCAACGAGTATGATTGGCTCTGGTAGTTCAATAGGTCTTGTGCGTAACCTTGACCGTAGTTTAAATCGGGATGGCCTCGATGGTCCAGATTTGGATATTAATACGTTTCCACTTGGTGATGCCGATGGAACCTTAATTACCTCAGGCTGTGACTATAGCAACTCGGTGAGCCCGAACACAAGCGAAGTCTATTCTGCACACATCGCTGTGGGTATAAACACAGCCGCTCGCAATGAATGGCTGTGTTCATCAACTGCTCTGCAAGGCATTGATGCTGCTCTGCCAGGACCCTCCGTTGTGCACGGCATTGCCATGACTGCTGATGATATACCGTCACTTGTAGCTGCTCGTGCGGTAGTCGTGTGGTCACCACGCAGTAACATTATGCTTTACGGGATGACCGTACCGGCAACCATGCTTGCGAGCCAGGGAGTAAACTTGGTGCTGGGCACTGATTGGGGTGTAACTGGGTCGATGAATATGTTACGTGAATTCTCATGTGCTCTGGAACACAACCTGACTGGACTCGATAGCTACTTTTCAAATCAGGATCTGCTCAAGATGGCTACCAGCGATGCCGCCACTGCTGCAGGTGTAGGAAACAAAGTAGGTAAAATTGCGCCTGGATTTCTGGCCGATCTGACTCTATTTGACGCCAGCGTCAATTCCAATTTTGCAGCAGCTGTAGAAGCTCAGCAGGAAGATGTAGTTTTGGTTCTAAAAGCAGGTGAACCCTTATTCGGGGACGCGCCAGTCGTCGAGGCTCTCAGCGACGTCCCCGGTGCCTGTGATCTGATGGGCGACACAGTGGCTGGTGACTGCATGGCCAATCGCAGACTTTGTGTTATCGGCGAAACAGGTTTCACCTACGCTCAATTAGTCAACGAAACCTCAGGTTTTCAACCAATATACTCTTGTGGTGGCCCACCTGCTGGCGAACCTACCTGTATACCGGCGCGCAACGAAGGCGATGGCATAGTCTATACAGGAATTCCAACGCCTAACGACAGCGATGGTGATGGAGTCTCAAATGTTACCGATAACTGCCCTTCGATTTTCAACCCACCACGCCCCGTTGATAACTTCCTACAAGCTGACGGCGATTCTGACGGTATTGGCGATGCCTGCGACACCCAACTTTGAATGCACGGAATACTAAGTTAAGTGTAGCCGTCCACTCTCCCCCCGTAACTTTTCCCAAATTAACTATCATACGATTCGGTGTTTTTACGATGATTTTGCCACGCTATCATCATAACTATTTTTCACTTTACCAAATTAAA
>QIKG01000242.1 GCA_003232965.1 Oceanospirillales bacterium | reverse complement strand
AGGTTATTTAAGGGATGAACATCAATGGCCACAACTTGTGCCAAAGCTCGTACCCAGGCTCGTTCGGTGGCTTGAATAGGGAGCAATGCCGGCTGGGGGTATTGTTCTTCCAGCCACTCAAGAATCGCCAGTGACTGGGTTATAGTCATACCATCCACCTGCAAAGCTGGAACCAGGCCTTGCGGGTTAACCGTCAGATATTCTGGCTTTTTTTGCTCACCGCCATCACGCACCAAATGCACAGAGCGCTGCTCGTAGGCCAAGCCCTTGATATTTAGCGCGATACGCACCCGATAGGCTGCAGATGAGCGCCAGTAGTCATACAATAAAATTTCAGTCATGCTTTTAATCCGGATAATTTAATTATATGAACAAATTAAGTTACTGAGTATTGAACAATCCGCTGGTCAATATCACCAAAAATTGACTCCCCCTCAGCATTCAACATCTCAATATGGATGCGGTCACCAAAACTCATAAACGCAGTTTTAGGTTTGCCATCGGCGATAATTTCCAACATGCGCTTTTCAGCCAGGCAAGAGGCCCCGCGTGAGGTGTCCTGATTGGCAATAGTACCCGAACCGACAATAGCACCGGCACATAGCGGGCGGGTTTTAACCGCATGGGCTAGTAATTGTGCAAAATTAAACTGCATATCGACACCCGCTTCAGGATTACCGAAGAATTCACCATTTAGGTTGCTTAGCAGTGGCAGGCTCAATACACTATCCTGCCAGGCGTCACCCAGTTCATCTGGGGTCACAAAAACAGGTGAAAGTGTCGAGCGAGGTTTGGAATGTAAAAACCCGAAACCCTTAGCCAGCTCGCCCGGAATCAGATTGCGTAAACTCACATCGTTGATCAAGCCGATCAACTGGATGTGATCTGCAGCGGCTGTAGCATCAATTCCCATCGGTACATCATCGGTAATAATAACTACTTCAGATTCAAAATCGATACCATAGTCTTCCGAAATAACTGCTACATCATCACGCGGACCAAGAAAGCCGCTACTGGTGCCTTGGTACATCAGCGGATCGACATAAAATGATTCCGGCACTTCAGCACCACGGGCTTTACGCACCCGTTCTACATGCGGCAGATACGCGCTGCCATCTACAAATTCATAAGCCCGTGGCAAGGGGGCTGCCAACATTTCCATGGTTAATGGCAATGATTCGAGCTCATCGGCATTCAGCTGTTCGGATAGCGCATTCAAACGCGGTGCCGCGGTATCCCAGTTATCCAGCGCTAACTGTAGGGTTGCCGCAATCGGGGCGGCACTAATATACCGATCCAACTTTCGGGAAACAATAATCAGGCTGCCATCACGACCGCCTTGTTTAAGTGATGCAAGTTTCATAGATCCATCCTTCGAAATGTGATTTACTAATGTTATCAGGTCATATTAGTATATTAACCTACAACATAGTTTCATTTGTAACTATAATGTGTTTGCTATCTTTAATAGCTTGTTTTCGGAGTTCGTTATGTCAACTGAATTTGATCTTGAACAATTTCTGCCTTACCGGTTGTCACTACTGTCAAACCGAATTTCCAGTGAAATTGCAGAAAGTTACCGCGATAGTCATCAGATCAACATCTCAGAATGGCGAATTATAGCTGTCTTAGGACAGTACCCAAACAGTACAGCAACTGAGTTAAAACATTATACCGCGATGGACAAGGTTGGGATTTCTCGGGCATTAAAAAACCTGACTCAACGGCAATTAGTTACCTCTGAAAATCATGAGCATGACGGCCGGGCGCGCAAGCTGATGCTAACACCAGCGGGTAATCATCTGCGCACTGAAGTAATTCCCAAGGTCAGTGCCTGTGAACAAAAACTAACCTCAGTATTGACAAAAACCGAGATTCGTCAATTCGGTGAAATTATCGACAAACTTTTACATGACTGAGTGAAACAGCGCCCAGCGGCTCTGGTTACAGCCTTTATCCGCCGGCACTAAATTAATTTCTGAGTTTTGTTTAACCTCAGCGGCTTGCGGGAGTATAATAGCGCATCACCCTAGCCGGGTTAAGATAAAACACGGCTATCAGGTAAACCAAACGATTGCCCGTAACACCTGGCATCACCCATAAATAACAGAATAACAGGATGAAGAAAATGTCTGCAACGGTTGCTTCTTTTTCAGTTGAGTACCACCAATTTCTCGATCGGGATGGTCGCCTTTTCGGGGATGATGTTCCTGAACTGGCTAAAGATTTCGAAAAACTGATTTCGATATACAAACTTATGGTTCAAACCCGGACTTTTGATTTTAAGGCAATTGCTCTGCAAAGGACTGGCAAGTTGGGAACTTATGCCTCCTGCCTCGGACATGAGGCGGCACAAATCGCAATAGGCTCGGCAATGCGCGATGAAGATTGTTTTGCACCCATGTATCGAGACTACGGAACCCAGTTATACCGCGGTGTAACAATGACAGAAATCCTGCTCTATTGGGGTGGCGACGAGCGCGGCAACGATTATTCCGGCCCACGCCATGATTTTGCCTGGTGTGTACCAATTGCAACCCAGTGCCTGCATGCTGCCGGTGCTGCCATGGTTTACAAACTGCGTGATGAAAAACGCGTGGCCGTCACCGTTGTAGGTGATGGTGGTAGTTCTAAAGGCGATGTTCTGGAAGCCATTAATGCTGCCAGTGCCTATAACCTACCCTTGGTTATCGTAATTATGAACAATCAGTGGGCCATTTCCGTACCGCGCTCAAAACAAAACAGCGCAAAAACACTGGCGCAAAAAGGCTTGGGTGCTGGTCTACATTCAGTTCAAGTTGATGGTAATGATTACATCGCCAGTCATTTAGTGATGGAAGAAGCTATCGAACGGGCCCGCAATGGCGACGGTGCCAGTGTCGTCGAAATGATCACCTACCGTCTCACAGATCACACCACTGCAGATGATGCTAGTCGTTATCGCGAAGATGCAGAAGTTGAAGAAGCCTGGAAATCAGAACCTATCGCCCGCCTGCGTAAATACCTTGAAAGTGAAGGGCAGTGGGATGATGAAAAACAGTCAGAACTGGAAAAAGAGGCAGCAGAAATGATAGATGTAGCTGTTAAAGAATACTTAAACACCCCCTCACCCGGGATTGCCTCCATGTTTGATTATATGTATGCGGAATTACCGCATGACTTACAAGCACAAAAAGAATTTGCCTTAAAGGAGGCTGAATAATGCCTAAGGTAGCAATGGTTGAAGCCCTCAGTATGGCCATGGGTTCGGAACTGCGTGCGGATAAAGATATGGTTCTCATGGGTGAAGATATTGGCATTAACGGTGGTGTTTTCAGAGCCACATCAAGCTTGCAGAAAGAGTTTGGCGATTTACGCGTCATCGACACCCCATTGGCTGAAACTATGATTTGCGGTATGGCTGTCGGCATGGCTGCTCAAGGTATGCGGCCGGTAATAGAAGCTCAGTTTATGGGTTTTGTCTACGCCATGGTCGATCACATGATTTCCCATGCCGGGCGTATGCGCCACCGCACCCGTGGCCGTTTGAGCTGCCCGATGGTTCTGCGCATGCCATTTGGTGGTGGTATTCATGCACCGGAACATCATTCTGAATCTACAGAGGCTATGTTTGCACATATGCCGGGTATTCGAGTGGTCATTCCCTCCTCCCCTAGTCGTGCCTATGGGCTGCTATTGGCGGCTATTCGCGATCCCGACCCGGTGGTATTTATGGAGCCTAAGCGAATTTATCGTTGGGGCAAAGAAGAAGTCGAAGACGATGGCGAAGAACTGCCTTTGGATGTCTGTTTCGTCCTGCGTGAGGGTACGGATGTAACCCTGGTGAGTTGGGGTGCAATGATAAAAGAAACCCTGGAAGCCGCCGATAAACTGGCAGAGCAAGGCATCAGCGCAGAAGTTATCGATGTCGCCACTATCAGCCCTCTGGATATGGATACTATTATTGAGTCGGTAGAAAAAACTGGGCGCTGTGTGATTATTGCCGAAGCCGCCAGACATTGCGGAGTAGCCGCGGAAATTGCTGCTAACCTCGCTGACAGCGGCATCTATAATTTACTCGCACCGGTCAAACGGGTCACAGGTTATGATACTGTTATGCCGCTCTACCGCATGGAAATGAAATATTTACCCAGCGTAGAACGAATCCTCAACACTGTTAAAAAGGTCTTTGCCGTCTCATGATGATTTTTAAATTACCCGATCTAGCTGAAGGCCTGCCCGATGCAGAAATTGTTGAATGGTTGGTTGCTGAAGGCGA
>QIKG01000047.1 GCA_003232965.1 Oceanospirillales bacterium | reverse complement strand
TAGACCTGCTATAACTAGGGTGAAAATGCTGAATTTAGAACTCATATTATGTGCCTCCCGAAGTGTTTGAAATTAATTGATTCGTAGCTCTCAGTATATCATTGAATGATTGCATAATGTCTAGGGTATGTATGAGTCCACCACATATTGCACTTTGGTTGATGTTTGATAAGCATTGTAACCGGAGGTGTCTGGTTAAGGCTATGGTGAGGGCGTTGATAGTTATACCAGACGAGCCAGTCGGCTAGTTTTTCATTGAAAGCGGGTAAATCGGTGAACAATAAATCTTCATGGTAATCTACGAAGTCTTCCTGAATGGTACGGTTGAAGCGCTCACAATGGGCATTCATTTTCGGGGTCTTCGGATAGGTATGCCAGTGTGGGATCTGTAGATCTTTAAGCATCTTATCAAAATGGCTTTTAAACTCGCTACCATTATCGGTAAGGGCGTTTCTGAAAGGGAACGGATAGGTTCGTTGGGCACTTTCAAAGACTCGTTTGGCCCAAAGGCTGGTAGGCCTGGGCACGGCAGCGGCAAAGGCATAATGACTACAAGGATCGGTCAGGGTGATTAAATAACGCTTGAGGCTGCCTAGTCGTCTCTCGATAGTATCCATGGCGATACACTCACCCGGTGTTTGTGCCTTAAACCCTTTCGGCTTGCGGGTTACAGTGCGGCGGCGATAGGTTTTAACTCGGCCTTTGGGGCTTAGTTTTAACGGACTTGTACGCATTTTATCTGGTGCATCTGCAATCAAACGACCAATTGTGCTGATACTGGGTATGGGGTAGTCATGCTTCTGGCAAAACAAGTTGATAAAGGGTTTGAGTTTCTCCTTACCCAGATTAGGATGGTCTTCTCGCCAGCGCCGTATCTCATTGATAAGCTCCTTAGGCCATATTCGTTGGCGTTTATGCCCAGGCGCTGTTGAGCGGGGTGTTAACCCGGTTATACCTGAGGCCTTGAAAGAACGTTCCCAGTTATACAAGGTACTTCTGCTGACTGCGAAAGCATCAAGCGTTGCCGACAGCCCATGGTCATCCCAGAAACACAGTATCTTATGCCGATACATGGCCGCTTCATTTGTCATGTCCCATCGTAACGCATAGTCAGCTACGCGATAAATACCGCGAATACCGTAACTTATGTATTGATTTTGCACTCCTCGCTCTCCGATAAAGAGTGCAATATGTTTCTGAACTTATTCACCAAATCAAACACAACCCAGACCTCAACCAGGTCGTTATTCATTGCAGTCGTGATAGGTGCAGGAAAGCAATTGACCCAGTGACGGGTCGCCAGGGAACGATCAATCAATACGTTCGGCGCCAGGTTACAGACCTGCCGTTGTTCGGCTACCCTTGTGTTCTTGATATTGAGTTGGCACAAGTATGGATCAGTAAGAATGAGCGTCGACTCGAACAATGTGACTTTGTTGACAAGGGTTTCCGTTATACCAAACGCTTTTGCCAATTGGCGAGTGGGTTATGCCGACACATGAGCATTCAGGCGGTATCTAGGCATCTAAATGTACGCTGGGAAACGGTTAAGAATATGGATCGTTACGTCCTTGAATCAACACTCCCAGCGCTTGATCCGAGCCAGTTAACAGGGCTCACGATGATCGGCGTAGATGAAGTTGCTCGAGCCAAGGGTCATGACTACATGACCGTTATTTACGACATGGTTGAAGGGCATTTAATCGGTGTTGAAACAGGTCGAACAGCCAAGGTGTTTGCTGAATTTCTAAACCGTTTGCCGCCTGAAACCGCGAAAGGGATTGAGGCGGTGGCGATGGATATGGGCCCCGCTTATCAAAAAGCCGTGCGCGACTGTCTACCCAATGCGGACATCGTCTTTGACCGATTTCACGTCATGAAGAATTACAGTAAGGCACTGAGTAACCAGCGACGAATAGAGTTTAGAAAGGCCAACAAACCCGGCAAGGATTTACTCAAGGGAACGCATTATCTGGTTTTAAAAAATGCCGATAAACTGACCAAGCCACAGACTCAAAAATTACAACAACTGCTTGATGGAAACGCCAACTTGAACACGCTCTATGTGATGAAAGAACAGCTGCAGGCACTTTGGAATGCGGACTCAGTCGAGCGGATGAATGAGCAACTCAATGCGTGGTGTTTGCTTGCTGAGCAATCGGCTATGGTCTATCTGAAAAAGTTTGCAAAGTCGCTAAGAAAACACGCAGTGGGCATATGCAACTATGCAAAGTATCAGCTCACCAGTGCCAGAATAGAGGCTGGGAATATCAGTATTGGAATGATTCGAAAACGGGCGCGCGGGATTAAAGATACGGAATACTTCAAATTAAAAATAAGGCAATCATCCCTTCCCGATGACCAATCCATGTTCTATCTATAAAATGATAAACTCACTCAACAAAGCGGAGAAGAACCCATTTTAGGGGTAATTAAGCAGTGCTAAATTGCATGCTAATGACCCTTAACTTAGTGCCATTCGGGTCTGTCCCCTATTCTTTCTGATTAAAAGTGTCCGTTGAACTGGGGGAGGTTCACCCTGACCCCAATTGACCGCAGTTCAGGGCTAGTGATCCAGTGTCCACTGGATCATCCACTTGCCGGTGTCGTCGTTGACGCAGGGGCCCAGTTGAATGTCCTTGTCATTGACTTTTAACATGCACTTACTGGTGTCGGCCTTCAGCCTGATCTTATGGTTTTTATACAACCACTTCTTTTGGTCTGAATCGGTCGAAGAGCAGCGTGTTGTTACAATCGGGTTCCCATCGGCCGTTCCGCTATTTTTCAGGCTCAGGCAGTAGGAGTCATCAGCCGCCACGCGAATGGTCTGGTACGCATCGCTGGTCATGTAGCTCATGACTCGTCGTTGTTGGCGGTCACCTGTACCACAATCGCCCCACAGTTGAGTCGGCTGGCCTTCCGACACGTCTCCGACCGTCTGGATACACTGTTTCATATCGGACTTCAGGCGAATATAACCGCCCAGTCTGCCATTCACCTGTCCGGTTGTTCCGCATCCGTTATTATTGAATCCTACCGTGGTGAATGTGAGGTCATATGCACCCCCCAAGTATGCCATATGGCCCCAAACCTTGACGCAATTCGCATTCTGGCCGGTGCACACGCAAGTTTTCCCCGCCAGGTTTACGCGCGTATCGCCGCCCCACGCCGCTTTTATAATCTTGAGCGCATTTAGTTCGCTGCATGGAAAGTGGTAGGAAACTGCGTTGGGCGCATCACTCTCATGCGACCCGGATGAATGCCATTCCGTTGAGGATGGCATCGGCGAATTACCGTACTCTGGAGGTATCTCACAATCCTGACTTCCGTCCGCCCAGCGGTTGTTCTCCCATCCATAGATCGTGTCGGCCATGTAAAGCGTAGTATCAACCGCCCAGGCGGTCGTAGCACTCAGGAGAAAGAAGGTACCGAGGACAACTGCATTGCGCATTCCAAAATTATACTTAAGTAGCATGTTATGGTCTCCAATGCCTTCTTCGTCCCGGATTCGGTGATGAGGCACAAGTTAGTGAAGTGAATGAATAGACATATAAGTAACACATAAATATTTCGGACTTGTCAACAAATCTGTCGTGTTCACTGATCATGCAGCTTTGGGATCTTGCTTTTTTTTTGCTTGGTGTTCCTTCGGTGGGTTTAACCAGACCTCAGTAACCGGATTCCAGTTTCTGGTATCACCAGACCAACGTTCCGGATTGCGTTTGCGCGCTGCTTTATACACGGCTCTGCGCTGCCTGAGCACATCACTATCTTCACCACGGTGACGTTGATTGGGTGTCACATAACGAATAAGGATAAGTCGCGCGCAGCCGCGACTTTATCATATTGTTGAACAAGCCCGAAGCTCCTCCAAATCTCCCTGTTTATAGCAAATATCTATTCCTGGGTTTGTTTTTTTGGCGCCAATAAAACTGGTGGAAGTTTTCTTTAGGCGAGAGAGCTTCTCGCCCAACATTGGCGATAAATACAGCAGCTATTTCATAGGGTCAGTGGTTCTCCTTGTTTTGTGAGTGGCGTTCGCGCGCTAAAATAATCAGCTTGATCGCCAGGATGGTGGAATAAAAGCCATGATTGACATCGGACTTTTACAGCGCGCACATTTGAATGAGGGCCTGGTTGCCGCAGCTGAATGGGTGATGAGGACACGCAATACCGTTTGTATCAATCGCAGCACACTTTTCGAGTTGCCATGCAAAAAGCCGTAGTCCCGCACACGACGAAAGCCCTTGGGCAACACGTGCTGAAAAACTAGC
>QIKG01000076.1 GCA_003232965.1 Oceanospirillales bacterium | reverse complement strand
GATGCCTTTGCAGCCAACAGCACATAAGCGATCCCCAGCAAGGACGCCAGCACTTCCCAGCCGGATAAGGCCAGCAAAGCATCTATAAGCTGTTCTAATTCCATTTAGAAATACAGCCTTAGGGTTGCACCAAAATGACGGGGTGCACCCAGTCGAATATATTCCTCTTCAATCGAAAAGGTGGGTTCATTAGCAAAGAAAAACCCCCGGGTGGCGTATTCTTCACCCAGAAGGTTGCGCACCCATAAAAACGCACTCCACTTACCGGCTTCATAACCCATGCGTGCATTTACCAAGAAATATGCCGAGGATTTTTGTGAGTGGGAGTTGCTGAAGTAAAATGCGTCTAAGCCATTAATGGAAAACCGCGCAAATAGACCTTTTTCCGAGCGGTACTGTGCGCCCAACAAATATTGGTAATTGGGTGCATGTGCCTGTTCCCGATTTTCCACTTCAAATGTGGCCGATACCGGCGTGCCGCTAACATCGGTGCTCAGCAGACCTAAAGACCCAAATAAACTCCATTGGTCATTAACCTGCCAGTCAAATTCTGCTTCCAATCCATAGTTTGTTGCCTTATCGAAGTTTTCGGTAAAGTACACAAAATTGTTACCCACAAAAGTATAGCCGTTGAACTGTGGGTTATCGCGTTGCATATAAAATAGGCTGATGCTGGTTGTTAATGCATGATTCAAGTTAAATGACTTCACTCCAAGCTCGTAATTTAGGGCTGTTTCCTGTTTGTAGCGCAGCAATGCAGGATCAGCGCCACTACTTAAGCCCGTATTAAAACCCGCGCCCTTATAGCCTCTGGAAACAGCGGCATAAGCGCTGTGTTGTGCTGATAACTGCTGAGTAAAATTTATATGCCCGCCCCATAGCGTTTCATCAGGGTTAAAGCTTTCGTCGTTATTATCCGCATAGCTCAGGTCGTGATTTTCAATCCGCAGACCTGCACTGAGTACTTGCGATTCACTATGCTGGTAGTCCAGCTGAGCAAAGGCCGCCACACGGGTATTGCGATAGTCACTGATGAGGTTGGTGCCAAAGTTATCCGTGGTGTGATTGTCTTCATTCAGGCGTAATCCATAAAAACCCAGCAGCCAATCAGTAGTGGCATTAAACAGCTTGGAATTCTCAGTTGAAACCAGGCGCAACTCCTGACTGATGGTATCCCGGTTTTTATCGTTGTTATAGGCATAAGTATTATCGCCGTTGGGGTGATAGCCGGGGTAGGCCCAGTCACCGTCATAAGCAAAGCGCATTTTTGAATCAGCCACCGCAGTGGTGCTAACTACTGCGAAATTGGAATCGCCATCCCAGTGGACTTTAACCGCGGCCGCCGTAGATTGCTGAGTATCTTTACCGGGTTGGTCTGAAAGGGTGGTAAAACTATTATCCAGCGACCAGGCATCATAGCCGTTATTAAGGTTGGCATGCAGTAGCGTGAAATCAATGCGGGTGTCACTATTCGGAGTGAATTGTAGTTTGCCGCGCAGGCTTAGTTCATCCCGACCATTAGTATTGTTTTTACCAAGATACGCATTTTTATAATACCGTCGCTATCGTGTTTGAACAATGAAAACCGGTAAAGCGGGCTGTCATCTTCGCCTTCTTTAAAGGCGCCGCTGGTCATTAGCCCTACTTCAGTTAAACCATAGTCGCCGGCGGTGAGTTCCAACATGCTTTCGCGCCAAGGGGTTACATCAGCGGTTACAATATTGATTAAACCGGCAAGCGCATTGGCCCCATAACGGGTTCCCTGCGGGCCACGCAGCACTTCAACTTGTTTAACATCAAATAAGTTTCCCGCCATGCCGATACCGCTAAAATCAATATCATCAATGGCAAAGCCTACACTTGAATTGGGTCGGCCGGTATATTCATCCCGTGCCGCGAATTTGAATATGTCGTGGGCGTGAGCTCTGCCCGGAAAAAGTGACATTGGGCAGCTCCTGGATAACATCTTCAAAATGAGTTGCGCCCCGATTCTGAAGGTCTTCAGTACTTAATACAGAGACACTCGCGGGGATCTCATATTGGCTTATCTCACGCAGGTCGGCGTTAACGATTAGCGGTTCAAGCTCCAGTTTATCGTCGCTTTCGATTTCGGCATCAGCGCTACTAACAGCAAAGAGCAGCAGGCCTATAAGAGGGGTAATAACATGGAGAATCCTTTTTTATTCAAAAAAGGACAGGGAAAACCCTATAAATGCTTATTTTGAGACCAATAACGGCCTGCACCCTGCACATTATATAGCTGTGTTTATTCGCCTGTCCCTACGCCAGCATTAACTGGATCAGGTTCATAGCTGAGATCTCAGGCGAATAGGCCACCCCCGGGCTGTTTTTGAAACACTATTTAGTCTACAAAAACCGTAGAAGAATATACCGCAATTAGCCATCTTTTACCATGTTTAGTACCGCAACAATTTTTGATTTACCGACAGCTACAGACGGTCTCAAATCGCAATTGTGTTTTAATACGCCATTAGATCTCAGGTGAGCGAAATAATGCAAGGTGTAAGCGCCAAAAACTGGCAGGGCGTTGATATCTCCCATCACTGGTTTCAATCCACGCGCCCCCGAGAGGGCGCGACCATTGGGCATACGCTGAGTTTCCTGATTTACCAGTTTCAATCCACGCGCCCCCGAGAGGGCGCGACCAAAAGACTCAGTTTTACGAGTGACAGGATCAGGGTTTCAATCCACGCGCCCCCGAGAGGGCGCGACCAGAATATCTAAACGGATTAATAGCCGCCGGAAACGTTTCAATCCACGCGCCCCCGAGAGGGCGCGACGCGCCAAGACCGAGGGTGTAGAGATGACACAATTGTTTCAATCCACGCGCCCCCGAGAGGGCGCGACAAAAAGAATCTACTTGAATGATTCTGCTTTAAACGTTTCAATCCACGCGCCCCCGAGAGGGCGCGACATACTTTAGTCCTTTGCTCTGACCCCATTTTCCCGTTTCAATCCACGCGCCCCCGAGAGGGCGCGACGACTCTTTCGCGCCCCCGAGAGGGCGCGACGACTCTTTCAACGTCTCAAAGGCCGCAGGATTGCCGTTTCAATCCACGCGCCCCCGAGAGGGCGCGACATTGAATGCCCATGTCCTGTGTCGATGCCATTGACGTTTCAATCCACGCGCCCCCGAGAGGGCGCGACTTTTCCGTTACTGTGTAATACTTCTATGATCGTTGTTTCAATCCACGCGCCCCCGAGAGGGCGCGACCAATAGGCGAACCTTCGTGGGTACCTGATGGTGTTGTTTCAATCCACGCGCCCCCGAGAGGGCGCGACACCTGGAGACTGTGAAATGAATCTTTACATGGATCGTTTCAATCCACGCGCCCCCGAGAGGGCGCGACGTTATTGATTGATTACAACTATATAGTAACGATTGTTTCAATCCACGCGCCCCCGAGAGGGCGCGACTGTATAATACTTCTATAATCGTTAACCTAGTCTGTTTCAATCCACGCGCCCCCGAGAGGGCGCGACCATATTGATAGTATATAAATCGTTGTTACTAAAGGTTTCAATCCACGCGCCCCCGAGAGGGCGCGACCTATCTGTGATTATTTGTTCCGCCAGAGTTTGCCCGTTTCAATCCACGCGCCCCCGAGAGGGCGCGACATATAGAGTAGACGGCGGGTACTTTTTATACCCGGTTTCAATCCACGCGCCCCCGAGAGGGCGCGACATCTTTTCAGCATGTGGTGAGCACGGCTTTTGTGTTTCAATCCACGCGCCCCCGAGAGGGCGCGACCTTTTATTGCGGTTATTCTGCCTTTTCTGACGATGTTTCAATCCACGCGCCCCCGAGAGGGCGCGACCACACTTTGTTTCAATCCACGCGCCCCCGAGAGGGCGCGACTGCTCCATTCTATCTGATTGAATCTAAAAGCCCAATGCTTTCAATTCCGCTAATCGAGTGATTCGTACAGTACAAATTCATTGCTTATTTAGATTACCAAATAAATTCATATTAATTCAATAGGTTACAAGCGCGCTAACCGAGCGTGATAATATGAGTACCAAGGGTTAGCGATTAAAAGATTAAAGCGTCTGTGGTTGGATCAAGGACAGTTTTTGCACCAAAGTGAGTTACTTTTTGGCGACCCCTTTTCCCAAGCATATAGAATCTGAGGCTATCTACTTCGGGATCAAATATTTTTATAAGCGTGTCTTGTAAAACAACATACTCTGCTGGAGTTACTTCACATTCAAAAACTGAGTTTTGTACTCGCATGCCGTAATCCAGGCAGGTTTTTGCGATATTTCGGAGCCTTTTTTGACCGCCTTCTACCACCACACTTACATCATAGGTTATAAGTACCAACATTATTATTTCACCAAAAAAGGCGGATAATACTCTGTGTCGCCCCTAATATGCCTAGCCAATAGCATAGCTTGGCAGTGGGGTAATAAACCAATTGGAACCGACTCCCCAAGGTAAGGGTGTACTATCTTGACTTGTTTTCGCTCTTGCCATGCTGTTAATAAAGTTTTCCTAGCATCGTCTTTCAAACGCACAGCTCCACTAGCTTCAGTGATGAAATCTTTACTCTGTAACTGTTTCCGGTTTATTAATGTTAGAACAAAGCGGTCTGCCCAGGGTGCGCGGAATTATTCCTCCAGCAAATCCAGTGCTAAACTTAAGCGCCCTGGGCGGTCTTTGTGCAAAAACCCTACATAGGGATCAAGCCCCACGCCCTGTAGTGCCGATGAGCATTCATGGGTAATCAGTGTGTACACATATGACAGCAGTGCATTTACCGGGTCAGTTGGCGGGCGGCGAACTCTGCCACCAAAGGTAAGGTCTGTGCTTCGTAATAATTCATTAAACACACTGAAATAAACATTGGCCGCGTCACCTTCGATTCCCATGCTCTCGCTAACTTTCTGAGCATGCTGAATTCGGCGCAAACTGCTCGCAAGTCTTTTTATTGCCAGACTAAGTGCGGTATTATCTCCATGGTTGCGAACTTCTCGCATCAGTACAGACCGGCCATTCGCAATTTTCGCGGCAACAAACAGCCGTGCTACAGCAACAGATTTATCTTCATCATCTGCCCAGCGGTATTGGGCTCGGCGTAATAAAACATTACCGGTTTGTTTGCCCTGCACCCGTGCAAGAAATTTTCCGTATTCAGTATAAAAAGCTAAACCAATGCCTTGCTCAGCACAAAACCCCATTAAAAATGGTGACACAGACACCTGACCAAAACATAAAATATTGCTGATGCTAATTGCAGGAAACTGCCCTAGTTTATCTTTGCCCTGTTTAATGACGATAGTTTCCCGCTCTTTGTGCAGATAACTTTCCTGGCGAGTAATGTAGAGTGTGTTTAGAAGTTTTTTCACGATGATTTATTTTTAACTTTTTGCGTGTCTTTTTTATCTGTTGGAAGTAAATAATTATCAGAGGATATTACCTTTTTACCGGTTCTGCCTTCGAGTTCTTTACGGGCTTTTTTGGCAATCCCGCCACCAGTTTTAGCGGCTGTTTTATTTTCACCCATACCAGTCGCATCTTCACTCTGTGCAATCTGCCGAGTTGATAGCTCAGCAAGTGCGGTGAAAATTAATTCTGCTTCGCTCATATGGTCACGTAAATTTTGGCTTTTTAGTCCTTTCAGATTCTTATGATCTTTTACATTAACCCCAGACCACTCCTGATGAATGATATTAGTAAGAATAGCGAATTCTTCGCCCTGTTTAATATCGTGATTACTCCAGTAATCAGTGAGTTTATTGCGGGTTTCCTGTCCCGTCATGCGTTGTTGGATCCACTTTTTGCTACGCCCATGTTTTTGCCAAGTCTCTCTAGCACGATTAAGAGACATTGCCGGATCGGCCATTTCCTGCATTCGCTCGTACCCCACCTTGGCTAGCCAGAGTTTAATGGGTTCGGCTTTTGGGCTGGGTACAGATTGCACCAGACGCAGAAGGGTTTCGGCAGTAGCTACATCAGTGAGGTATTTCTTACCATCTGCGGCGGGTAATTTCAGTTGGTTACAATTTGTAACCAACTCACTATCTTCTTTATTCAGTCGGTTTTTCAGTACCTTCCAGTAATTCCTGGCAGCCTTATAATCAGCCTGCTGAGTCAACACCTGTACAATATCAATCACACTAAACCACCAGATTTCCGCCTCTTCATCATACACACGTCGAATTTGGTAGTCTTCAAATAAGCTCATATCTGTTTTCATTTATATCATTCCCTGTTATTCAGCAAAAAGCCCCGCGATATAATCGCTCGAATGATCCCGTCGAAATGTATCCGGTTCACACAAATCCACTAATGAGCAAGCACGACAGCGTTTTTTGTTAGTAGTGGGCATAGGTGTTTTTCCCGATGCCAATATTTGATGGGCACCTTCAACAGCTAAGAGTGTTACACGGCGCAGCGCATCATCAAACAATACCGGTTCCCGCTTTCTAGGCTGCCAATACCAAAGCGCACCTGCCTCAATATGTATTCCCCGCATTTCTTCAAGACATAAAGCCTGGGCACAAAGTTGAATTTTGTCCCAGTCTTCTTTTTTTGGCTTGCCACGCTTGTATTCCACAGGGAAGTATTTTGTAGCTGGCTTGCCTTCTACTTCAAGCAGATCAAGCTTTCCAGTAAGACGAAGCTGCTGTGACTTTACCGCAACACCACGCTCATAGCGTACATTTCCTCTTTGTTCTGACTCATAACTATCAACACGTTCATGTAATAAATTTCCATGTGCGGTGAAAAAATTCTCCGCCCATACTTGTTCGACATGAATCAGGGCGAACTGGCGTGGGCAGTAGGCATAATGTTGCAAAGCAGAGAGCATAATGGTCTGTTGCTCATTGCTCATTTGCTGTATTCCAACTGTTAGCATAGGTGTCAGTGACTTTTTGATAGAAATGTCGTTCACTAAGACGGATTTCAGCCAGCAACCGGTCGAAATAGTCTTTACCCAGAAAGCCGCCATTTTCAAGACGCTTGGTATCCAGGACATAACCCTTGATGGCAAATTCGTGCAACACCTGGGTTGCCCACTGGCGAAACTGAGTGGCGCGCTTGGAGTGAACCCGATAACCAATGGAGATAATAGCGTCCAGATTATAGAATTGTGTCAGGTATTTTTTCCCGTCTGAAGCAGTATTCCGGAATTTCCGGATAGCTGAGTCCTCCTGCAACTCGCCGCTTCCGAAGATATTTCGGAAATGTTCGCTAACTGTTCTAACATCCACATCGAATAGTTCCGCAATCAGCTTCTGTGTTAACCAGACGGTTTCATCTTCAACTCTAACCTCAATACTCTCTTCGCCAACCTGAGAGGTAAAGATTAGAAATTCAGCAGTGGAGTTACGGATGAGTTTTTTCATGCGGTTATCTTCACATTTATTCTATCCCTGAGCCACATTTCCCACCAGTGAGCATGGTGGTTTGTGCTTCATCATTCATTTGCGACGCTCTTTATATATATCTTGATCCGTGACTTGTTTAGCCAGCACCTCGAAGTCTTGTCTTTCAGCTTGCTGTGTTTCATCCTGTAATCGCCTTTTATGAAACATATCATATTCTTCATTAGCATGCTGCATTGCCATTTCATGAGAAACTTTACCCGCATGGTGCAAAATATCACGATCATTTAATGTTAGAAACCCATCCAGTTTTTCCACCCACTCTTGCATATGCATGGGAGTACGGCGCATCGCCTGGCCCTCAGCAAACACCAGATACTGTTCAACCAGATTGTTCAGCACAGCTAGCTCCTCTTCACCAAGGTAGTTTTTGGCAATTTGAACATCCTGTTTACGAGGTTTGCTGCCACGCCAGGAAGTCAACCCCATATTGGGTTTCTGGCTATCTGCCCTCTGGCGAATAATTTCAGCCGCCGTTTTTCCTGTTATTGCCCAGTGCAACTTATTCTGCACCGTTTTGAAGAAATCGATACTCATCTGCTGCGTGGGATCATAATCGATACTGGTGGCGTAGATATCTGTAATTTTCTGATAAAAACGTTTCTCCGAAGTGCGGATATCCTGAATACGCCGCAGCAGCTCATCAAAATAGTCAAAGGGCTGGTCCGGGTTTTTCAGGCGTTCATCATCCAGCACAAAACCCTTGACGATATACTCCGTCAGCTGGGCTGTCGCCCATTGGCGGAAACGGGTGGCGGTATGGGATTTCACGCGATAACCAACTGAGATGATCATGTCGAGATTGTAAAACTCTACGTTGCGATTAACCTCTCGACTACCTTCTGTTTGAACTATCCGGAATTTCCGGATAGTTAAACCGGGTGATAACTCCTTCTCATCAAAGACATTTCTTATATGTTCGTTAATGGTGCGTACATCTTTCTGAAACAATTCCGCCATCAATTTTTGAGAAAGCCACACGCTTTCATCCTCCAACCTAACCTCAAGGCGAGTTTGCCCGTCTTCGGTTTGGTAGAGGATGAGTTTGGAGGTGGGCGGGTTGGGCATCATCTTAGAATCCACTAATCTCTTCTGGCTCAAGCCCATCCAGGTTCGCTAGTGTATAACCCCCATCAGCTTTCACCGAGAGTGTGCGATGGACTTTCGCAGATGAATACTGGCCTGATTTACAGTTATGTTTCCACCAGATGACTTTCTCAACGACCATGCTGCCTTCGGGGCGTGCAGAAGATGCATCGCCTTCAAATAGTTTTGGTAAAACCTGTTTTATCTTATCGGCATCGTCTTCATTAAAGCCCGTTCGCTCTGCAAGTTGTGGGGTCATACCACCGAAGGTAACATATACGGCTCTATCAACACGGTGTTTCATGCCCATTGTGTCTGAGCTTTTTTTACTACCATCACCCTCGCCACTAACACTTTTTGTAATTTGCATACTGGTAATGCTAACGGGTTCGATACTAAATGCAGATTGTA
>QIKG01000145.1 GCA_003232965.1 Oceanospirillales bacterium | reverse complement strand
TTTCCGTTCTTAGCCTGTCGCTCCATGAAATTTATCGATCGCTTTGTGAGTTCGGCATCTATAAGTCGACGTTCAACAACATCATAATCCTGAAGGGCATGGCTTTTTTCTCCTTTTTTCCCTTCCATGATTTTTTCCAATGGCACTATATCAGGCGAGTAACCGACAGATGCTGACCATTGTGACTCATCCGTAGTACGTGGAATGCCATACCATTCATCAAAACCCTGGTCGTTGGGCAATCGACCATCATGGCTGCCGAGATGCCACTTTCCATTTAAAGCAGTAGCATAGCCCGCGTCTGAAAGGGCTTCGGCCATAGTGACTTCCCACTGGGTCAGGCCATCTGGTACCCCGCCAAAGGGAACAGCGTAAGTGCCAGACCTGATAGCAAATCGGCCGGTCATGATACTGGACCGACTTGGAGTGCACTGAGTTTCCATATTCATGTTTGTGAGGCGAAGGCCTTCACTAGCAAGTTGGTCAATGCGTGGGGTAGCAGCACCTCGAGTGATTCCTCCTCCGTATACACCCAGTTCGCCATAACCCAAATTATCAACCAAAATGAATAAGATATTTGGTTTAACTTCTGTAGGCTGAGGTAGTAACCCAGCAAAAATTATAGCAATCCTCAATAGGCCGGGAATTAATATCGAGTAGTTTTTCTTTTTCATGGAATCTCCGTTTGTGATGACCCTTGGACAGCTAACTTTAATTTATACAGCCAAACCTAAATATCAAGCATATTTCCGTATAAAAAATTAAAAAGATCTAATTATCCACATCTTGCTATCAATGCCTTTGATTTGCAAGTAAATTTCCGTTGTTGAATACATGAAACCGTATTTAAACAGAGTTGTCGTTCTATAAGCAGGTGAAATATAACCCTGTATTTTAGTAAGCCTTTAAAATTGGCTTCAGTACCAGCTTTCCCCCACCCAACAAAAAGCCCCCAAATCGGGGGCTTTAATCACCACATATCTTATCCGAATCTTAAGCGTCGAATTCAGACTCAGCCGGTGCTTCTGTTGGCCTCTGTTTTTCAACGCTTTCGATCTCTTTGGCTGCTTCTGCACGCATTTGCTCTTCGAGCTCTGCGGTTTCTGCGGCCTTGCGGTCACTGTGGCGTTTGTTGTGATATGCCAAACCTGTACCTGCAGGAATCAAACGACCTACAATTACATTCTCTTTCAGACCGCGAAGGTGATCAACGGTGCCGCTAACAGCAGCCTCGGTGAGTACCCGTGTGGTTTCCTGGAAGGATGCGGCTGAGATGAACGATTCAGTTGCCAATGAGGCTTTGGTAATACCCAGCAACAAGCGCTGGAATATAACCGGTGCCAAATCATCTTTTTCTAGCTTAATGTTTTCGGCAACTACTGCAGCAAATTCTGCCTGTTCACCGCGCAGGAATTTCTGACTGTCGCCGGAACCTTTGACTTCAACCTTGCGCAACATCTGACGGGTAATTACCTCGATGTGTTTGTCGTTAATGACAACACCCTGAAGGCGATAAACATTCTGGATTTCTTTAACCAGATAGCCGGCCAGTTCTTCTACACCTTTCAGGCGCAGAATGTCATGTGCACTTGGTTCACCCTCAACAATGGTTTCGCCTTTAACTACAGACTCACCATCAAAGACGATAACTTGACGCCATTTGTGAATTAAAGTTTCAACCGTTTCGCCATCAGACTGGGTAATAACTACCCGCTGTTTGCCTTTGGTTTCTTTACCAAAGCTAACCACACCGGTTGCTTCGGCAAGAATTGAAGGTTCTTTTGGCTTACGCGCTTCAAACAGATCCGCAACCCGCGGCAGACCACCGGTAATATCTCGGGTCTTGGCAGATTCCTGAGGAATACGCGCGATAACATCACCCACTTTCACGCTGTCGTTGTCATGGAACTGAACAATAGCGCCAGCTGGCAGGAAGTAATGCGCCGGAATATCGGTGCCTGCGAGTAAAAGTTCTTTACCACGGCCATCCGCCAAGCTCACCATTGGACGCATATCGCGACCGGCAATTGAGCGCACCAATGGGTCGATAACTTCAACTGAAGTTAAGCCGGTAAGTTCATCTGTAACTTCCGTTACACTGACACCATCGACAAAATCGTGGAATTTAACTTTACCTTTTACTTCGGTAATAATTGGATGTGTATGCGGGTCCCAGGTGGCTACTATGTCACCATGATTTACCGCATCGCCATCGTGAAAGTTAATCACCGCACCATGAGGTATTTTATAGCGCTCGCGCTCACGACCATGGCTATCCATGACTGAAAGTTCAGCTGAACGCGAAACCGCAACCAGTTTCTTATCTGAATTAACTACCGACTTCAGGTTATGTAAACGAATACTACCTGTTGTCTTAATCTGGTAGTGATCGGCTGCTGCTGTTGCCGAGGCTACACCACCAATATGGAAGGTACGCATTGTTAACTGAGTACCTGGCTCACCAATGGATTGTGCTGCAATTACACCAACTGCTTCACCAATATTGGTGATATCACCACGTGCCAGATCACGGCCGTAGCACTTGCCACAAATACCGAAACGAGCCTGACAGGTAATTGCTGAACGCACTTGCATTTGATCCACGCCGTTTTCTTCCAGCATGATAACCATTTGCTCGTCCATCATAGTATTGCGATCCAGCAATACTTCTTCGGTACCCGGCTTGTAGATTATTTCTGCAGTTACCCGACCAAGCACGCGTTCACCCAGTGACTGGATAACATCGCCGCCTTCAACAATTGGCGCAATAGTGATGCTATGTTCAGTACCACAGTCTACTTCTACCACAACTACATCTTGTGAAACATCTACCAGACGACGGGTAAGGTAACCCGAGTTAGCGGTTTTCAGCGCCGTATCGGCAAGACCTTTGCGAGCACCATGAGTAGAGATAAAGTACTGAAGTACATCTAGACCTTCACGGAAGTTCGCTGTAATTGGTGTTTCAATAATTGAACCATCCGGTTTGGCCATAAGACCACGCATACCAGCAAGCTGACGAATCTGGGCGGCAGAACCACGCGCACCTGAATCGGCCATGATATGCACCGAGTTCATTGATTCATCTTTAACTTCTTTACCAGAACGGTCAGTACGAATTTCGTACTTCATACCATCCATCATCGCCTCGGCGATCTTTTCGTTGGTACCAGACCAGATATCTACAACTTTGTTGTAGCGTTCACCAGAGGTAATTAAACCTTTGGTGTACTGGGTTTGAATCTGTTTAACTTCTTTATCGGCCCGCGCAAGAATAGGCTTCTTTTCATCGGGAATAATCAGATCATCAATACCGATAGAAACACCAGCACTGGTTGCATTGGAGAATCCGGCATACATCAGTTTATCTGCAAAGATAACCGTCTTCTTCAAGCCCAGGCGGCGATAGCAGGAGTTGATTAGTGAAGAAATTTCTTTTTTCTTTAGGGTTAAATTCAACAACTTGAAAGGCATGCCGATAGGCCGAATTTCAGCCAGCAACGCCCGTCCAACAGTAGTTGTTACCAGGTTGGTTTCTTCACGATCTTCCTGAGCTTCGGAGGTAATTGATTCAGCAATCCGTACCCGAATAGATGCATGCAGTTCTACCGCACCATTGGCGTGCGCGCGAGCAACTTCAGCTAGATCTGCGAATATGGAACCTTCACCTTTAGCACCAGGCAGTTGCCGAGTCATGTAGTAAAGACCCAATACAACATCCTGCGATGGCACAATAATTGGCTCACCATTTGCTGGCGAAAGAATATTATTGGTGGACATCATCAAAGTACGCGCTTCGATCTGGGCTTCAATGGACAATGGCACATGTACCGCCATTTGATCACCATCGAAATCCGCGTTGAATGCGGTACAAACTAACGGATGCAACTGAATAGCCTTGCCTTCAATCAGTACCGGCTCAAAAGCCTGGATGCCAAGTCTATGCAGAGTTGGTGCACGGTTAAGCATGATGGGATGTTCACGAATCACTTCGGAAAGAATATCCCATACCTCAGTGCTTTCGCGCTCTACCAGTTTCTTCGCGGCTTTAATGGTTGTTGCCATGCCGCGTAATTGTAATTTGCTGAAAATAAACGGCTTAAACAGTTCCAAAGCCATCTTTTTAGGTAGTCCGCACTGATGTAATTTCAGTGTTGGTCCAACCACAATTACAGAACGACCGGAGTAATCAACCCGTTTACCGAGTAGATTCTGACGGAAACGACCCTGTTTACCCTTGATCATATCGGCCAAGGATTTCAGTGGACGGCGGTTAGTACCGGTAATTGCACGACCGCGACGACCGTTATCCAGCAAGGCATCTACAGATTCCTGCAGCATGCGTTTTTCGTTACGCACAATAATATCCGGCGCATGCAACTCCAGCAGGCGACGCAGACGATTGTTGCGGTTGATCACACGACGGTATAAATCGTTCAGATCAGATGTCGCAAAACGACCACCATCCAGCGGTACCAGTGGACGCAAGTCCGGTGGTAGAACTGGCAGAATGGTCATGATCATATATTCAGGGCGGTTGCCGGAGTTCAAGAAAGACTCAACCAGCTTGACCCGTTTGGATAAGCGCTTGAGTTTAGTTTCAGAACGCGTTGCACCGATATCTTCACGCAGTTGTTCAAGCTCTGCTTTCAGATCGATGCTCTGCAACAGCACTTTAACTGCTTCAGCACCCATTTTAGCATCGAATTCATCACCGAATTCATCGCGGGCATTGAGGAATTCTTCATCCGTCAATAACTGACCCCGCTCTAGTGTGGTCATGCCCTCTTCCAGAACCACATAGGATTCGAAATACAAGATGCGTTCGATATCCCGCAAGGTCATATCCAACATCAAGCCAATGCGCGAAGGCAAAGATTT
>QIKG01000115.1 GCA_003232965.1 Oceanospirillales bacterium | reverse complement strand
GCCCACAACTGAAATTGCCACAAGGGTGTATTGGGGTCAGTTAATGCGAAACCTGCACCTAGTGCGGGAATCATCAGTAATGCTGTGGTAATAAAAAGCGTGTTTCGACCGCCGGCAATGCGAATGAAAAATGTACTGGGGATTCTTAAAGTAGCGCCTGATAAACCCGCTATAGCCATTAGGGTAAATAATTCCGCATGCTCAAACGGAAAGCCTAGATTCATCATTTGAACAGTGATGATTCCCCAATATAACCATATTGCAAAACCACATAACAGCGCGGGAATCGAAATCCATAAATTTCGAGTGGCAATTTTTTTGCCTTCCGACAACCACTGCTGTTCATCTTCAGGGTTCCAGTTAATTAAGTCCTTAGCCATTTATACGGTCCTAGTTGGTTTATATAATTATTTAATATTGCGCAATTCAGGCAAAAATCCTGGCTCCGCCAGGTCTGGGTGAGCTTCTCTTTCTGCTTGGCGTATAGAAAAGTGCATCCAGCCGAGAGCGACTGCAATCAACACAGATAACAACATAAAACAACTGGTCCAAACGCCAATAACATCATTCATAATGCCAAAAGTTATGGGTAGAAAAAAGCCACCTAAACCACCAATTAAACCTACAATGCCGCCCACTGAGCCTACATTGTCGGGAAAATAATGGGGTATATGCTTGAAAACGGCGGCCTTACCTAAAGACATAAAAAACCCAAGTACCACAGTAAGGCTGATAAACATCCACAGGGGGATAGTAATATTGAATTCGATTTGCCCATCTATGCCAGCAACAGAATAGTCAGTAGCCGGGTATGACATGATGACAGTGCTTATCAAGGCGACAATAAAAGTCCAGTACATAACTTTGCGTGCACCAACCTTGTCTGACAGCCAGCCACCATAGGCCCTAAAGATCGAGCCTGGTAAGGCAAAAACTGCTGCTAATAAGCCCGCTGTAGCCAACTCCAGTCCATAGGCTCCCATATAATAGCGAGGCAACCACAAAGCCAGAGCGACATAGGCGCCAAAGACAAAAAAGTAATATAAGGAAAACCGCCAAACCATTAAATTCTTTAAAGGTTTTAGTTGTTCGGTGAATGATTTTATTCGTCGGTTTTTATCCCTATGAGTAGGTTCGGTTTTCGAAAACAGGAAAAACAAAATAGCCGTTGTTACCAGTATGCCAGCATAAACCAACACCACTTGTCGCCATTCGCCGCCCATTGCTATTAGCAAAATTGGTGCGCCAAAATTCGTGACTGCCGCGCCCACATTTCCGACGCCAAATATCCCCAAGGCTGTACCCTGTTTATTATTGGGATACCATGCCGAGACATAGGTCACACCAACTGCAAAAGAGCCTCCAGCCAAACCTAAGCCTAAGGCACCTAACAGGTACATTTCATAGGAGTTTGCTAGGGTTAAGAAAAGCGCTGCAACTGCGGTAGTCAGCATTTGTAGGACAAAAACTAGCCGCCCACCGTATTGATCAGCCCAAATACCTAGAAATAACCGGCTTATTGAGCCCGTCAATATTGGTGTTGCCACCAGGATACCAAATTGAGTGTCGTTTAAGCCCAGTTCGGCTTTAATTTTGATACCAATTATGGAAAATATCGTCCATACTGCAAAACACACAGTAAACGCAAGTGTGCTGGATATTAATGCTCTGTTTTGGTCGCTTTTAGTTACACTTCCCAGGCTCTTGATTACCACTTTAGAATCACTCCAAGCTTATGCATGCAGGCCTAAATGCCTGAATCATTAAAGCTTAAAGCTGTTATTATACGAACCCACTGGTAGACTAAATTGACCAAGATCAGGTGAATACCCGATTTTTTATATTTCCGAATTATGTATCATTCTGCATCGGTTAGTGTGGTAATGATATAAAAAGACTGGGTACGGAATCCATGTTGATTCACAGTGAGTGACCTTGATCTGCCGTAATATCAGCTTACTGGGTAACGCTGGCCACTTCTTTTTGGTATAGCTGAGGCTTTTATTCCATTTTGGTTTTGGCCAGTGGATCAGGAAATCATCTTTTCCCAGTACCTGCATGGCCTCATGGGCGGTTGCAGGCTTTTCTGGTAGTCAGTTTTGCTTTGGTGTTAAAGCCTTCAATTAAACGATGAAAAGCTAGTTGAAAGAAAAAGAGTGCTCAACCTGTCTAAATCTCTATAGGAATTACATTTCGTGGAGACATTGTGTGGAAAATTCGATGAACATCATATTGAGCATCAAAAAAAAATCGTTCTACCATAAGGCAAACAAGTCAGCGATCCTTGCAGTCGCATTATTCTGCTCTACTTCTAGTCTTGTGGTTGGTAGTCCAAATACAGCACATAGTTTTGAAGCGGCCCGTACTGATGTTACAGAAAAGGAAAAAAAGGCTGACCCGAGCGAATATTTTACAACCTTACTCCTCAACCATGACCCAAGAGAGCAGCGCAAGGCACTAAAAGCCATAAAAGGTAACTGGGATATAACCTCAATGCCAATGGCTTTAGAAATTCTATCTTATGCACAACCATCACTTGTCTATCGAGAACTACGGAAATTAATTCGTGGCACCGTTAATGATAAAAGCTTGAAAGAAGTAAATGATTGGTACCACTGGCTGTGGAACCAATCGTATACGCCCACGTCAGGATATAGTGATTTTAAAGCCCAGTTTTATCTCAGGATGGATCCAAAGTTTGAGACCTATTTTAACGGTCGTCAGGATACCGCAAGAATTCGGCTAGATGAGATTCGCTGGGGCGGGGTCATTCAAGACGGCATTCCACCTTTGCGAAACCCTAATATGATCAGCCCAGAGCAAGCTGATTATCTTGAAGATGACAACATTGTTTTCGGTATAGAAATCAATGGTGACGCCCGTGCCTATCCTAAACGTATTTTGGCGTGGCATGAAATGTTTATAGATACGATAGGTGGTGTCGATATCGCTGGCGTTTACTGCACCTTATGTGGGACGGTGATTCCCTTTAAAACAAATTTAAACGGTGTTAGGCATCAACTGGGGACCAGCGGTTTTTTGTATCGATCTAACAAGTTAATGTACGATCAGGCAAGCCAATCGCTTTGGAGTGCAACACGTGGCACGCCAGTACTTGGTCCCTTGGTTGACAAAGGAATTGAACTGGAATATGAAAGTGTTGTGACAACTACTTGGGGCGAGTGGCTAAAACGCCATCCTGATACTACGGTCTTATCTTTAAATACGGGTCATCGTAGAGACTATGGTGAAGGCGTAGCTTACAAGAACTATTTCAACAACGACCGGCTCATGTTTAACACGCCGTTTAATGATGATCGGCTTGCTAACAAGCGAGAGATTCTGGCACTGCGCTTCACCGCCGCGCCTAATCAACAGCTTGCAATTGATACGGAATTTTTAATGAAAAATTACATTTATAGCGGTAGCATTGGACAACAAAAATTTGTAGTATTTACCGACAAGTCTGGGGCAAACAGGGTCTACGACCCCAAAGATATTACATTTGTTAGGTACGATCAGGATACCCAAGCACATGACGCTGCCGGTTCTGCTTGGCAGGTTCTAGAAGAAGGCCTAGTCGCCACCGATGGAACAAAGCTACAACGGCTGCCATACCATCGTGCATTCTGGTTTGGTTGGCGTGCTGCCTACCCTGATACACGCCTTATAAAATAGGAGAGCTTCGCGCCTTGTCTTGTTTCTCTTTGTAGTGACATACCCGTCCCTGGGTGAATTGGGGGCATATGCTGGCCTTTTATGATTTTCCAGCAGTGCATTGGCAGCATATCCGGACTAGCAATCCGATCGAGTCTGTATTTACTACGGTCAGGTTGAGAACGACTCGGACTAAAAGCTGCGGCAGTCGAAAAACGACTTTATCGATGACATGGAAACTGATGACGGCAGCACAGAACAAATGGCGACGATTGAGAGGCTACAGGTTGCTTGCTGATGTTATCAGAGGCGTGAAATTTAAAGATGGGGAAGAAGTAAAGCTGGATCAATTGCAGGAGACGGCTTAAAACGCCATACACCAGACTTGACTACAGCTCTAACTAATGACAACTATAATAATAACTGTTTTCCATGGCATAATTGCCACTCTTACTGTTACTTCTGCCTTTGAATTATGCCCTCTTCTCGCTGAAGAATTGGCTTTAACTAAACGCCCACTATGCAAACAGACCTTTTAACCACCGCTATCCTATCCTCCCCGCATCGCTATTTATCATCATGTTTGGTATGGGGCTTTCTTTGCGAAGGTCAGATTTCACACGCATTTTTAAACAGCCGAAAGCCGTTTTTATTGGTCTGTCGGCTCAAATGATTGCATTACCTCTGTTGGCCTTTGTTGTGGCTGTTCTTTTCAAATTACCGTCTGAGCTAGCAGTTGGGCTGATGATTATTTCTTTAGCGCCCAGTGGTGCAACATCAAATATGTTTACTAACCTTGCTAAAGGTGATGTTGCGCTATCCATTAGCCTAACAGCTGTGGCGAGTTTAATAACGCCCTTTACTCTGCCGCTTTTCACTTTATTGGCGATGGATCATTTTATGGACAGCGGCGAGAAATTCGAGCTTCCCTTATTAAAGACGGTCTTGCAATTGTTGGTTATTTCTGTCGTACCGGTCATCATAGGTATGCTGATGCGGTTGAAATGGGAAAAAGTAGCGGCTAAAACCGAACCGCTTATCCGCCTCTTTTCTGTTGTGTTTTTGTTCTTGATCATCGTGCTGATTATTTTAAAAAACAAAGCGCAGGTGGCTGATTTCTTTTTGCAAACAGGGGCGGCAACTTTAACGCTAAATATATTGCTCTTGGCTTTAGGTTATGGTTTGGCAAAATTATTCAAACTATCGCGCGCACAATCGGTATCCATTGGTTACGAGGTGGGTATTCAAAATGGCACATTAGCGTTGTTAGTTGCAGGCACTTTAGTCGGCAATAGCACAATGATGATTCCTGCAGTAACGTACAGTCTTTTGATGTTTGTAACGGGATTTATATTCGGGTTCTTACTAAGAAAGTGTGCCAGAGATTAGGGGAAGCTCAGAGTGAAAACTCTTATTCTTGAAGGTGTGGGTATGTTGGTTTTGAAGCAAGACCTTGGCCTGTTATTTAGCGCATAAATCAGTTTGACGGCATCATACATTTTCCTCTAAGCCGCTCGGAAAATGGGGTGAAATTTAATTTTACTCTGACCCGAATGGCACTTACTTAAGGCATAAGATATTGTTATATAATGATATTTTCAACATAGAAAAAAGTCTTTGGGTTGTTAACTTTAGTCAATATTTTATAAAACCAACGGTTTTATTTGGTTGGCTAAAGCCAACTA
>QIKG01000285.1 GCA_003232965.1 Oceanospirillales bacterium | reverse complement strand
ATACCCTTCCATGTGGGAGATGATCACTCCAGAACTTTTTTAATTACAAAAACCGGATCAGGCTTGTCGCTAAAACATGATCATCGACATGCCGATGGCAGCAGTGATGCACTAACAATGTATGGCGGGCATACCCTGGATGCGGGTTGGGCCCAAGTACAGTCATTCCCGGCGGATCAATACTCAAAAGAATTATTTGTTACTAATGGGATCCCGCAATCTAATGGAAACACTTGGCAACTGTATGTTTATCCTGAACAATTCACCTATCGCATGGTGCGGGAAGGTCGTGAGTTCAGGGTAGATTTTGATTTAACTAAGACCATTGAAACACCAGATGCCTCTTGGGGTTACTAGCCACAAATAACCCAAAAAAACGCGCCGTAGGGTGGGCATTTATGCCCACGCGTTAGTATCAAATTGACCTGAGTCGCCTCTTCGCGTGGGCTTAAATGCCCACCCTACCGGAAAACACAATGGTAGTTCCCGTAATATCGCCCTCATATTTTTGTTACTTCGACCGACATGCCGCTGAAGGCTCTAGCGGCTGCCTATCCTGAAACTCCCACATCACCCAGGTAGGTTTTTTCAGTAATTTCATCCGAGGGAAACATGAGTTCTACCCTAAATTCATTGATAGTGATATCTTGAACCGCGCTTAACTGAGATATAATTGAAAAAAATGATAGCTCCTTGTCACCCACCCTAAGTATTGTTGGTGAAACTACTTGGTTTTCGGCGATATTAATACCACTAACATTTCTCGGAAAACACAAAGATAATTTTGCTTCTAATTCGACTAATTTACTAGAGCCACCAGACATGCTTATTTCGTGCCTTAACCTCACCAATATAGATAAGGCCGCTTCAGACCAGTTTGCAATCTTGGATATAGCTGGGTCATCAGCAATTAAAGCCTCGATGATGTTCTTGTGGTCAGAATAACCGATTTCAAACAGTAATTTACCAGCTGCTGCATTAACTTTCACAATATCCCAATCTTGGTTCATCACAAGGGCCGGAAACGGCATATGATTTTCAATCATTTTTTCTATTGCTGTGAGTACTGGTTTTAAGCTTTCGTGCTCAACAGGCAAGTCCGTATACACAGGTGCATAACCGGCTAAATGCAGCCCTTTATTTATCTCCCGCTTAGGCAAAAACAAAAATTCTCCAATTCTTAGAACCATCTCTCTGCTTGGGGATGAGCGCCCGGTTTCAATAAAGCTAACATGCTTGCTGGAAATACCCAATTCCAAAGAGAGCTGGAGCTGGCTATATCTTCTGTACTTCCGCCACTGTTTCAAAAAACTACCAATAGAATTACTCATTTTACAATCACCTATTAAATGCAAAAAAACTTACCTCTGAGGTAATTGTTTTGTATTGCAGAGCATTCTAACATCTACTTTTAATTTCCAGGAAACTCACATGACATTAAATACACGGGCAAATTTTTTGATGGTTGTTTCAGTTATCTTTTTCATCTACTCATTACTCTGGGGGCTAGCGCCATTTGCTGAAATTAATATTTCAGCCCGATTAATTCTTGATCTCACTGACTGGCCTCTTGATAACCTTTCAACACCACTGGATAAAAACACAATGTGGTTGTCCGCAATTGGTGCGGGACTATTGGCCGCAGTTTCAATTTTTCTAGGAGGGATTGTCGTTCCCGCTGTTAGGGAAGGTAACAGAGCAATTATTCGAACAACAATTTTAGCAATGACTGTTTGGTACATTATTGACAACCTCGGCTCAATCGCTGCGGGTGTCAGCTCAAATGTATTCTTCAACTCTATATACCTAGCATTAGTACTTACACCATTGCTTTTCATAGAAAAAGATGAGATTACATAGAGGTATCCTAAAGGTATATCTCTGATGATTATAGCTTTGTTGCGCCGTCAAACTTTCTAATTGGAGTGTTCTCTATCTTTGGGATGGCCATAGGGTGATACTTAAACATCGCGGTTATGCCTTGCATCTTTTCGGATATTTTACACCTTTGCCTTTGACTTTTATTCTAGGTGAAGGCTACGCCGAAGAGACTGTTAATACATGGATACTTTAAGTGGCTTTGATATACAAACTAGCTATAGGCACTATTAATTAACCTCAAAACCATCAACAAACACTGTATCTGAGATAGACCCGTCATAAAATCTTACTATGTCCCTAGCGAGCGTGTAAAATTCCCACCTTTATTCACCCTCTTCACCTCCTCATATTACTGTGACTTCGACCGGCACCCCGTTCAGGGCGGCATTGCCGCTAAGGGCATCCACTAATTTTTCGTCGGTTAGTTGATTTACACTTACACCGGCATGCGAGTTGGCGATATCCAGACGAGTGTTAGTTTTGCCATGGCCCCAGCCATGCGGAATGGAGATTACTCCGGGCATTATTTCATCACTGATTGCCACCGCTAATTCGAGCGCTCCCACCCGTGATGTTACTTTAACGGCTTGCCCTGGTGTTATTCCAAGTGCTGTTGCATCCTCTGGGTGAATTAGCGCAGTACAGCGGTTTTTTCCTTTAACCATGCGATAACTATTGTGTAGCCAAGAGTTACAGGTGCGTGGGTCGCGTCGGCCAATCAACAAGAATGAATGTTTCTGACGGGCTGTAGAATCGTCAACCTTGGTTGGGAATTTAAGCTGCAAACGCGCAAGATCAGCAACAAACTCTTTCGGGGCCAGCTGTATTTTTCCATTTTCGGTTAATATGCCTTCGGGGAAACGCGGCTGCAATGGTCCTAAATCCATTCCATGTTCCAGTTTTGCTAGCTGCTTAAAGCTCAGATCTCGATTATTCTGACTCTTAGGCTGTGCATAGGGGCCTTTTTTAATACCTTTGGCCAGAAAACCTTCTGCTTTGAATGTTTTCATAAACTTCAATTTTGCCCATGCTTTGGCTTTTTCTGTGATGCCATCCGGCGCCATTAAATAAGCCAGTTCCTGGTAAATCTCCGCCTCGGACAAACTGCCCTCAGCCTTTTCAAACAAAGCGTGCGAATACCTGGCATAGTTGCGCACAGCCAGATGATTAAATACTAGGTCATAATGCGCGCGTTCCAGCGGTGATGGTGGCGGCAGGATAATATCGGCATGGCGACTGGTTTCATTGATATAAAAATCGACACTCAGTACGAACTCAAGACCCTTGAAAGCTTTTTCCAGTTGATCGTTATTCGGTGTGGATAAAAGCGGATTACCAGCTGCAATAATCATGGCTTTTATTTGACCTTTACCCGGTGTGAGGATTTCCTCGGCCAATGCCGCTACAGGAAACTCGCTGATGGTTTCAGGGTATTGGCTCACCCGGGTATGGTAGCGGGCATGCTTGATGCTAGAAGGTTTTTTGCGCCCAATCATGTCAATGGCCGGGGTAGTAAACATTGCCCCACCTTCGGTATCAAGATTACCTGTGAGGGTATTAAATAGATTGACCAACCAGTTCACCAACGAGCCAAACTCGTGAAGTGACACCCCAATTCTGGCGTATAAAACGGATTTTTCTGCCGCACAAAATTCTTTCACCAACAGTTTTATTTCATCTGCTGAGATTCCGGTTTCTTCGGCAACAGCCTCAGGCGGATAGTCTTTAACCAGCACAGAAATCTCGTCCAGCTGTTCAACATATTCATGCAGATGACCGCAAGTCACCAGATCCTTGGCAAACAAAGTGTTGAGCATTGCCAGCAGCAAGAGTGCATCTGTGCCCGGTCGAATAAACAAATGTCGGTCTGCGATCTTTGAGGTTTCAGTAAAGCGGGGGTCGATGGTAATAAATTTCCCGCCGCGAGCCTGGATAGCTTTTAGACGATTTTTAACATTGGGCGCGGTCATAATACTGCCATTGGAGACCACTGGGTTGGCACCCATAATCAGCATATAGTCGGTGTGGTCTATATCCGGAATTGGCAAGCGCAGAGCATGACCGAACATCAAAATGGCCGCCAGATGATGCGGAAGCTGATCGACTGAAGTTGCTGAATAGCGGTTTTTAGTTTTCAGTTGGCGGAAAAAGCTCACCCCAAAAATCATCGCATCAAGATTGTGGACTGTAGGATTGCCTTGGTAAACCCCCACCGAGTCTCTGCCAAATTCAGCTTGAATACCGCGCAACTTTTTTGCAGTTTCACGGAATGCCTCAGACCAGCTAATTTCTTGCCAGCCTTGCGGGGTTTTTTTAACCGGGCAAATCCTGCAGCGCTACAGCCTTTGGGCAAATATGTCCCTTACTGAAAGGATCTTTTTTATCTCCTCTGATAGAAATAATTTCATCACCGCGGAGCCGGATTTCTATCCCGCAAATCGCCTCGCAAAGATTACAGCTGCGATAATGTGTTCTGATTTTACTTGTCGCCATTGGAAATTTACCTGTAAATAGACCCTTGTAAGAAATAGCCCACAAATTAACAGCTTCCGCAGGTGTATACATCCGGGAGATAGCATAAACTAGCTGCTAACAACACTTTGATTAGACCACAAATGGAGACCGTCAGTGAAAAACTTGTTGAAACTCTCATTGCTTATCTCTTTATTTCTCGCTAACACCGCACAAGCAGATTCAACCCCGGCCCGCTGCGACATCTATCCAAAGGGCTCGGATCAGGCCTCTGGTTCATTTGCCTGT
>QIKG01000137.1 GCA_003232965.1 Oceanospirillales bacterium | reverse complement strand
TCAACGCCATTGGCGTAAGTTTTTATCAGGTCGGTGATTTCAAGCGCCATTTTTTGCATGCGCCCATTATAGGCTCTGCTTGGTAACAGGTCAGTATAATTTTCAAGCCGAAATGACCAGTGGCCTATAGACTCAGGCTGTCTAACTAACTATCATTCTCATCTGTTAGAAAACCGCCAGCCATGCCGAGGGGATATATACTTGAAACGAATTATTGTATTCGCGCTACTGATGTTTGCCACAGCGCTCGCCAATGCTGAGTCAGTCAGTGAATTACCGGGTCTTGAATTAGACAAGTGTGTGCTGGACATGCCCGGCACACCGACTACTGCGGAAGCTGAATGTGGTTGGCTTACGGTGTTGGAAAACCGCCAGCAACCCGATAGCAAGAAAATCCGACTACGTTTTGTTTTGGCACGGGCAATCAAACCCTCAGCCGACAGCACTCCCATCTTCTTTTTCGCCGGTGGCCCCGGTCAGGCGTCATCAGAACTGTGGGTGCAACTGGAAGGTCCGCTGAAAAAACTGCAACGCAATCACGATATTGTGTTACTGGATCAACGCGGCACTGGGGCCGATTCTCCCTTGAGTTGCACGCTGGATGATGAATCCATGGACTTGCGGATTGATTTGGAAAAAACCACCCGACAAGTTCGCGAATGTCTACAAAAAATAGACGGCGACCCGCGCTTTTACACCACCACCCTTGCCATGGCAGATTATGAACAACTGCGAATTGCGCTTGGCTATAACAAAATTAATTTAATGGGGACTTCTTACGGTACCCGCGCAGTGCAGGAATACCTGCGCCGTTATCCCGATGTTGTGCGCACCATTACATTGGACTCTGTCGTCCCAGTTGAGCTGATATTGGGTAGTGAACATGCGATGAATTTAGATCTGGCAATGGCCGGTATTTTTAGCGGCTGCCGTGATGATACTGATTGTCATGAGGCTTTTCCAGATGTGGAAAAGCAATTGCAACAGCTTATCCAGCAGGCCCGCAATAACCCGCAAATGATCACAATAGACGACCCCTTGAGTGGCGACCCGGTAGAGTTGGAAGCGAACATGGATGTGATCGGTATTGCTTTGCGAATGCTGGCGTACAGTTCCAGCACGCAGGCGCAGCTACCTTTTTTGATTAATGATGCCGTTATAAACAACAACCCCAAACGCCTGATGGCGCAAGCACTGATGGTTATGTCCAGCATGCAGGGCATGATCAGCCACTGGATGGAGTTATCGGTTGTTTGTAGCGAAGACTACCCTCTAATGCAGCCTCGACCGGAGGATGCCGATACTATTATTGGCGAAGCGTTTTACAAAATGGTGGTGGCACAATGTGAAATCTGGCCGCGCGGTGAGGTTCCTGCAGATTTCCATCAGCCCTTTAGTTCAGATGTGCCGGCCTTGTTGTTATCGGGTGAGTTCGATCCGGTAACCCCACCCCGTTATGCCGATCAGGCAGCAAAACAGTTCAGCCAGCACTTAAACCTAGTAGTAAGAGGTCATGGCCATAGTGTGAGCTTCAGCCAGTGTGCGAATGAAATCGTTACCGACTTTATTACAACTGCCAGCTTCGAAGAACTAGATACCAGCTGCCTGGAAAAACAGGGCCGCTCGCCATTTTTCATCAACTTACTGGGGCCGACACCATGATTGAAGTAAAAAATCTGACTAAATCGTTTGGCGAAGTAAAGGCAGTTCGGGGTGTTAGCTTTACTGCACCTGATGGCAAGATAACTGGCTTGTTAGGCCCGAATGGTGCTGGCAAAACAACTACCTTGCGGATGCTATATACCCTGCTTGAACCGGATAGCGGCAGTATTTTAATCGATGGTCTCAACCCTCATGAACATGCCTTGGAAGTAAAGCGTAAGCTCGGGGTCGTGCCAGATTCTCGCGGTCTGTATACGCGTTTAAGTGCACGTGAGAATATCCGTTATTTTGGGAAATTACATGGAATGGCCGGGCCGGAACTGGAGGCACGAATCGATGAGTTAAGTGAAATACTGGGTATGCAGAAGTTTATTGATCGGCGCACCGATGGTTTTTCGCAAGGGCAGCGGGTGAAGGTTGCTATTGCTCGGGCGGTAGTGCATTCACCGCAAACCATTTTACTGGATGAGCCAACCAACGGGCTGGATGTTATGACCACCCGGGCATTACGGCATTATCTGCTGGAACTCAAAAAAGCCGGGCACTGTGTGGTGCTTTCGACTCATATCATGCAGGAGGTGGCGGCGCTTTGTGACCACATTATTATTATTGCCGACGGCGAGATTGCTGCCGCTGGAAATGCTGATGAATTATTACAACAAAGCGGTTGTGAAACACTGGAAGATGCATTTGTGAATTTAATTGGCACTGAAGAAGGGTTGTTGTCATGAGTGGTTGGTTAACAGTATTCAACAAGGAAGTTAAAGAAAATTTCCGCGACCGCAGGGTCATTATTACCTCCTTGATTGTGGGGCCGTTGTTTGGTCCCTTGTTGCTTATCGGTATGTTCACCTTGATGGCAGATAAAACCTCCGAACGGATGGAAGAAGCATTAGAGCTGCCGGTTGCAGGTCAGCAGCATGCGCCCAATCTAATGACATACCTGGTCCAGCAAGGGGTTGAAATTAAAGCGGCACCCGCAAATCCTGAAGCGGCAGTTAAAGCCAAGGATGAAGATGTCGTATTACGCATTCCGGCTGATTTTGGCGAACGCTGGAGTGAAGGTCAGCGAGCCATTGTTGAGGTTATTGTCGATGAGTCTCGAAATCATGTTGGGGTAACCAGTCAACGGCTACGACGGCTCCTACATGCTTATTCAAGCCAGTTAGGTATCTCGCGTTTGCAGCTCCGCGGTATTTCCCCGCAGTTACTTAATCCGATTATGGTTAAAACCATCGACCAATCCACGCCAACCTCAAGGGCGGCAAGGTTACTATCGTTTTTACCCTATATTTTAATGATTGGCGCTTTTGTAGGTGGCATGCACCTGGCTATTGATGCAACCGCAGGTGAAAAAGAACGGCGCTCGTTAGAACCACTACTGATTAACCCGGTACCACGCTGGCAGATTATGGCAGGCAAACTGATGGCGACTTCATTTTTTGCGGCGCTATCGGTTTTCCTCACGGTAGTGGCATTCCGACTATTGGTGCCTTTTTTACCCGCCGACCTGCTGGGTACCTCAATTTCTATCACTAACCCGATGATGGTGGGTATTTTAGTGGTGATTTTACCGATGGCAATTTTAGCCTCGGCTTTCCTAACAATTCTCGCATCCTTCGCAAAATCATTCCGCGAGGCCAACTCTTATATGGGTCTGGTCACCATTATTCCGATGCTGCCAAGCTTCTATTTAATGATAAATCCGGTTAAAGCCGAGACCTGGATGATGGCGGTTCCACTGCTTTCGCAGAATGTATTAATTCATGAACTAATCCGTGGGGAGCAGGTTCCGCTGAGTTGGTATGCGCTCGCAGGCGGGACAACTTTAGGGCTGGGATTGGTGTTAGCGGTAGTAGCAGCAACACTTTACAATCGTCCGCGGGTAATATTTTCAGGCGAATAATGCCTATTTGTATTATACTAAGGTCTAATAGACGGATTAATTTTTTGGTTAATTTTAATAAAGTTTGTAACTTGGTGAGAGGATTTGATCACTGACGACAGTAATACAATACAAGTGAAACGCAATACCGTGGGGTGGTAGCGTTAGTAACAAATAAATTATAAAAAGGGTAGAAATAATATGTGTGCAATGAGAATAGCCGATCAAATGGTTCACGGCGCTTTAGAAGCCGATACAGCGGCTAGTGCCGAGAGCACAGAAGCCAAGCCTATCGCGGCGCAAAGTTACGCCGCTCCAATAGATATTCCAGCCAACCGTCCCGATAGCAGTGCGAAAGACTGGGCGCGAGGCCGGCAAGCCCAATTTAACATGGTGACCTTTAAGCTTTGCGGCAGCGGCCGTGAAGAATGGCACGATGAAGTAGTGAAGACTGATCAATGGTTTAATACCTCAGCTACCGAACCGGTGCCGGTGGTTCGCCTGACAGATTGTGAAAGTGAATTACGCGGCATTGTTCACATGCGCACCACAGACACGGGCACGGAGGTTTGTCTTTCACTGATTACCCCAAAAGGCAATTGGCAGACAGGCATCTGGTTTGAAATTGCAGCAGCAGATGAAGTCTCCGTGGCATGGTGTACCGACTGGTCAGGGCGCGAACTAACCACGATCACACTGGAAATTCAGCAAACCCAGCACTGATTTAAAAAACATATAAGCTAAAAGCCGGGCATTGCCCGGCAGTCTTTTCTGATTAATCCACAAGGTGTTATCGTAAAACACTATGAAAAAGTAGACCCGGAAACCCATAGCGAAGAAGTGCTT
>QIKG01000010.1 GCA_003232965.1 Oceanospirillales bacterium | reverse complement strand
GCTTTCGTCAAATACAGCAGGGTGACGGCATGCTGGAGGTTGATCTGGATGCGACTTTAAACAATAGACAAGTAGGGTTTGCCGGTTCAATTGGCCCCTATCAGAACCTTTTAAATGGGCAGAATGTGGCGTTTAAGGGCAGTGGAAACCTGGGGTCACTACAAATTGTTGCTGAGGGTTTGATTGATGACCTCTTGAATCCCCAGCGGCCTGATTTTATGTTTGAACTTCAAGGTTCGGATACTGACGACATCACCGAGATGTTGGGTGTTGATGATCTCGGTAGCGGGGCGTTTTCAGTCAATGGCCGAGGTGAAACTATCAACGGCAAGTATGTGGCTGACCTCGATGGCAATATTGGAGATCTCTCATTGAAACTACAGGCACAAGCCTCGGGGTTGTTGGAGCTGCAGGAAGTTGATCTGGAGCTGGCTATCAACGGCTCCAAGCTGGGCGCGGTGACGCGGATATTTGGCCTGGAAAACTGGCCGGATGAACCTTTTAGTCTCGAAGGAAGCGTGCTGCGGGACGGTAGTAATCTAAGCGTGCCTGACTTGAGGCTCAATATTGGCGGTGCCAGACTCAATTTAAATGCGGAGTTAGAGCTTCCCCCATTTGGATTCCGGGCGTATTGATTTATTGATAGAAGGAGATCGTATTGAACAATTTCGAGAGTTGCTGGGTATCTCCGGAATTGCCAGCGGGCCGTTCAAAATTCAGGGTAAACTCGATGCAGCTGCGGATGGAGTACAGGTGATTCAGCTAGAGGCTGAGAATTCATTAGGGCAGGCAACGCTAACTGGCACCTTAGGTTTCGGCCCTTCCTACTCGGGAACCCGGCTGCAAATTACTATGGATGGACATAATGCCAACACATTAATGTCTGCTATTGGTGTAGATGCCTTGCCTGCGGAGCCGTTCCGTTTGGATGCCAAGGTTGAACTGTTGGAGCAAGGATTACAAATCGATAGGGGTGTATTGGTTTCCATCGGTGATGACCGGCTCGAACTGGACGGCTTGCTTGTTTTTAAACCCGCTGGCGAGGGCAGCCATGTTGATTTCCGTTTGAGTGGCAATAAGTTATCAGAAATGCTGGGAAGGCTGGCTCCTGAGTTACAAGTACCCGCAAGCCCGTATCAATTGGAAGCCAAGCTGGATTTCCAGAAAGACAAAATTCTTCTGCAGAACGGAAAAGCTGTTTTTGAGTCAATTACCCTAACCGGTGAGGGCATAATTTCTTCGCTGGCAGACTTTGCCGGTACTGAGCTTGATTTAGAGTTATCCGGGGCCGATATTTCAGCTCTGCAGGTGTTTCCGGCGCTTGCTGATACTGCTGCTATATTTGCGCCCGGATTAGCTTACAGGCTAGGCGGTAAGGTATCTTCAACGGAAAATAACATCCGTTTCGACAAGATTTCTGGCCGCATTGGCACAGCAAATTTAGAATTAGATGGTGGTATTAGTCCGCAAGAAAGCGCAGCGGATTTACAGTTTGTTATCCAAGGACCAAATTTTCACGCCTTATTTAAGGATGCTGACCAATCCGATCACCCAATTGGGGCTTTTAGTACTGCAGGTGAGCTTAAATTGGATGAGGAGACACTCAGCTTGGAGAAATTTCACTTTGAGACCGATAGCATTTCTGCAAAGGCCGGGCTGGCGATGGGCTGGCCATTTAATCCAGCAGCTGACATGCGTTTTGAGCTTGACCTCAAGGGTGTTGATATCCGTCACCTTATTCCAAAAACTGAAACCTTTGAATTGTCCCGAGCCGCTTATGAAGTTACCACCGCAGGCCAACTTAAGGTCGGCCTGATTTCGCTGGAAACATTCGAAGCAAGTATTGGTAACTTTCAGCTTTCGGTGTTTGGCGAAGTCGAGGATGATCCGAGTAATCAGGCAGCCGCCCTTAACATTCGCGCCAGTTCAAAAGACATCTCTTCAATTGGGCGTTTAAACGGCGAACCATTACCGGCGCTGGCGCTGAATATCAATGCGGACTTTGCAGGCAGTGCCAGTGAATTTTCTCTTTCAAAGCTGGATGTTTCATTGGGAGAAAGCCGCATCAACGGGAGTATGGATATCTCCCTGACAGGGCTTCGACCGTTAATTCATCTGCAGTTGGATTCCCCTAATATCGACTTGCGGCCTTTTCTCTTAGACGGTAAAAGCACTACGGCAGATACGAGCACTTCTGAGTGGCTGATTCCGGCAACAGCTTTGCCTGTTGATGCGCTGAAATACATCGATGGTGAGTTTGCATTTAAGTTCAAGGCACTGCAGTTTGAACATAGCAGTTTGAACAACCTGGTTATTAACGCCGAGCTTGAGGATGGCAGTTTGAAAGTCTCTGAGCTCACTGCTGAGGGCGTTCACGGCGCCTTGAATGCGGTATTTTTTGTGTCGCCTACGAGCGCCGGTAAAACGGAAATAAAACTTGATATGCAAGCTCAAGACCTAGCGTTTAACTTTTTTGGTCAATCAGAGGAAATGCTCTCACAGTTGCCTGCATTTGACCTCGATGTGAGTGTTATAGGTGATGGTGAGAATCTGCGTGAACTAGCAGGATCGCTGAATGGGACAGCCCAGTTGGGTAGTTCGGGCGGAGTTTTAGAAGATACAAACTTGAGCATACTGGATACATTTTTTCTGGAAGAACTGTTCAGCATGATATTGCCTACAGACGAGGACTCCAGTGATCTACAGGTCAAATGTGCAGCGGCTATCTTCAAAATTAGTGACGGCCTGGTTGAAACAGATCCCGCAATAGCTTTTACTACCAATAAAATATCCTTAATTAGTAAAGGTGAACTGGATCTAGGCACTGAAAAAATACAATTTCACTTTAATACCATCCCCAGTAAGGCGTATAAATTCAGCGCTAGTGAACTGATTAACCCCTATATTTTGCTCAGCGGTACTTTGAAAAGCCCAAGCGTTGGTATCGATCCTGCCAAGGCCTTGGTCAGAGGAGGAATTGCAGTTGGTACCGCAGGAATATCTATTTTAGCTAAGGGTGCATTGGGCCGATTGGGCAACACTGTTCCGCTGTGTGAGAAAATGCTTGGAGGCATCAAAAAAACCTAAGTGAGTAATAGCGTTTTATAAAACGCAGTTGATGGGGAATGAATAAAGGATAAATAATCCGGTTTATGGTTCGATATTTTCCGCTAGCAGCACGGCTGCCGATGAGACCCCGGCTCGGAGGCCAGGAAGACATGTTCTTGAGTGGTTTCTGTGGAGTATTTGCTGCAGTTACCGTATATTGTTGTAGTTCTTTTAGACATCTGTAAGATTCTATACAAGTTCTAAGGTCTACTCTGTAACCGCAACAAGATAAGGAAAGATAATGATACGAAATAAGATAATTGCAATTGCTTTAATTAGCATTCTAGGTTTAAGCGCGTTTTCTCCGGCCATGGCCAAGAAGGCAGCGGATCTACCCCAAGTTACAGTCGATGGTCTTGAGCTGGTAAATCAGACCCGCTCGGGTGTTGTCTATGCAAAGCCTGGCGCCACTCTGGCCGGCTATAAACGGGTTAAGTTATTAGATGCGGCCGTTGCCTTTAAGAAAAACTGGGAAAGAGATCAGCGTCGCAGTACTTCGCTTACAGCCAAGCGCATATCCCCAAAAGACATGGAAGAGATTAAATCGCGGCTGGCTAGTGAGTTTCAGAAGGTATTTACTAAGGCTCTGGAAACTGCCGGCTATCAAATAACGGATGAAATTGCAGCTGATGTAATGATTATCAGACCGGCGATTATGAATCTGGATGTTAATGCCCCCGAAGTTTCTAACTTTGGTACCACCCGTACTTATGTTAGCTCGGCAGGGGAAATGACACTGTATCTCGAGTTATATGATGCCGCTACCAGCGCTTTGATCTTGAAAGCTATTAGTCGTAAAGCGGATAATTCATACACAAGTCACTTTACCTGGGCGAATTCCGTAACCAATAAAACCGCAGCCGACAGAATTCTGAAGGGTTGGGCCGATATTCTGGTGAATGCGCTGGATGAGTCAAAAGCAGCAACTGCTGAGTAAGTTGCTGAGCTTTCCCTGTCAGTCTAAGTTAAGTATAGTGACGGAACAAGTTTTCAGGCGGCAATAGCAGCTCTTGATAGGTGATTGGGACACTGGCATCTTTTTGGTTGTTTGAAAGAACCTTGGCTTTCTGGGCTTAAATTCATTTGGCGCTACCTAAGCGTGGCTGATAAAAAAGCCGTCTTGCCGGCTTCCGAGCCAGTATCTCCTGAAAACGCACGGTTTCCAGATCAGAATTTATAGGCTAGGGATGAAGTAACCCCGTAGTCGTTGCTGGAGCCTTCTAGCGAAATTGGATCACTGTCATAAGTGGCATAAAAATCCAGTTTCCAGGAAAAATCTTTGATGATTTCAACTCTGAAGTCGGTATTGAAGCTGGCTCGCCAACGACCAAAATCGGTAATCCCAGGAAACACTACCAAGCTGACTTTGAATACACGCTCCGGGGTGTCGTATTTGTAATATTCATAAGTCAGCATGCCGGCAGCTTCGAGGCTTGTTACCGGGTCACCCTCGCTGGGAAATTCACGATTAATGTCCAGGCCTGCGGCAAGTGATAACCAGCTACTTTGTGTGCGAATCGGTATATAACCATAGCCCACACCAGCCAAGCTCCGCAGGTCTAAACCGAGCTCATCATTTTTCTCGAGGTTGGCAAAGTAAACTAGGAAGCGTTTGTCCTTCTTATAAACCAGATGGTTGCCACCCAATACAGTTCTTGAGGTAGTGGTGCGTGTAGCACCCTCGCCTTGGTCAACGGTGGTGATCTCAGTGCTGAAGTTTGTCTGCGTCAGCGATTCAGCCCGGCGGTAAGTGGTATCAACCCCAAGGTTATACTTGCCGACATTACTACCCTTGTCCCAGCTGAACCCGAGGCTGGCAACAATATCGAGACGATCCCAAAAGCCAGACTCGACAGGATACATGCGATAGACATTTTCCGTTTTTACCCCGACTGGACCAGCATTGGTATTTACAATCAGAAG
>QIKG01000228.1 GCA_003232965.1 Oceanospirillales bacterium | reverse complement strand
CAGCACAAACCTGGGACATAGCTAGCAACGAAACTAATTTCTTTATCCGGGATGTGACCAATGGCAGCACATTACCCTTTAGAATTCGTCCAGGAGCACCTACAAGTTCCATTGATATTAGTGCCACTGGTAATATTGGCATAGGCGATGAAAGCCCGGATGCAAGCCTCAATATAGAAAGGTCTGATGGCACAGCAAAAATTTTGGTGGAAGAAACCAATGGCACTACTGCTCAGCGAACATTGCTTCAGTTATCGAATAGTGGCAATACAAAATTTAGTATTGTGAATACAAGGGTTGGAGTGGAGTGGGCTTTAGCAAATCCTGGGACGGCATTTCGCCTTTCCAGACAAGGCTCCGGCGTGGTTGAAATGGAGGTTTTCAATAATGGCAATATGACAATCGCAGGGGCACTAACTGAAAACTCTGATGTCCACGCCAAGACTGCTATTACAACTATTAATCCTGAAGAAATTTTGGATAAGCTTTCTAAACTCCCGGTGAAGCAATGGGAATATAAAGATGCTTTAGGTGAAAAGCATATTGGCCCTATGGCACAGGATTTTTATGCCGTATTCGGATTGGGTGGAACAGATACAGGTATTGCCAGCATGGATACGGCGGGCGTTTCTCTGGTGGCAATAAAAGCACTTCATAAGGAAAACAAACAGCTAAAAACGGCACATCGGCAAGTATTGGCAGCGTTTCATGGTCAACAAAAACAAATCGATAGTCTAAAGCAACAGTTGTTGGTGCAACAACAAAGCAATAAAAACATTGAGCAATTGGTGAATCAGCTACTGCAGGAGCGTGATGGCACAACGGTATACACGGCATGTAAACTCGAAGCGATGATCAAACAGCGAAGGTCTGGCTTATAAATATAAGTCGATTCGCCCAGTTCCGCAGGTAGAAACCCCTAAACCGCGGAAAGCCTTGGCTGTATAATGGTTAGTGACAAAACCGTCCAGAGTATAGGAAGAACAAAGACCCTTTTCCATGAAATCCGCGAGTTGAATAACCTTTCAACTCGGTATTTCAGCCCGGTCGGCATAAAACTTCATCTTTTGGGGGTGCTGGAGATTAGATATCACTCAATAACGCTTCTATTTCCCAACCTCTAGGTTCGGAGCGAAAGACGGTATCTACGGGACACACGCCATTTAGGCCGATTCCCGGTATCTACGGGACACACGCCATTTAGGCCGATTCCCGTTTTTGCCACGAATAAAAGTTGAAGACTACTGACAAGCTCGTGGGGAAATTTACTCAAAATTGACCGGTTTGGCCTAAGATATCCTTTATGATGTGTCTGTCCCGATGCTTTGATTTGATTGATTGATAAAACGGGAATGAGTGATCAGATTGAACCAGAATCAGTGTTCAGATTGGGCCGGAATATGCAGTAGTTCAGACCTAACCTGACAGTTGCAGGGCTAGTATCACACTCTCACCATGCTATGTACATTTTTTCTTTGAATAATACTTCACACCTTCCAGCAGTTTAAAATCTATGTCCTGTGTCCATACCAGCGCGTCATATTTTCTGGCAGTTGCATAAATTATACTATCTGCTAGTGGTAGTTTATATTCAACACCGTATCTGGCAGCATCAATAGCCACTGAAGCATCTAATGGTATTAGCTTTCCAAGTTTCATATGAGCTATAGCTACTAACGCCATATCTTCGCTATGTTGGCGTAAAATGCATTTAAACACTTCGGCGATAGTGATACTCGGAACGATTAACTTATCAATGTTTTCTATCGGAAGTGAAAACACTTTTGCATTATTATCACCCGCGAAATAGGATAACCACGCCGAAGAGTCGACGACATTCATATGCGATCTTTATCTCGCTTTACCTCAGTATCAAGATCCTTTAAAAAACCCTTCATTTCTTTCATTGGCTTGATAGGGATTAGCTCAATGCGGTTTCGATAGGTCAACATTTGGATTCTTTGACCTGAAACAATACCCATTGACTCTCGGACCTCTTTTGGGATAACTATTTGATATTTTGGAGAAACTACTACTGCTTTCACACTGATCTCCTATCGATACTATATTGGTAATACCATATATCTATCGATCGCTTGTGTCAAACTGTTTTAGCGAAATAATTTCCGCCTACTGTAGTCCGCATCGCTAGCAGGCATATCTGAGCCGCTAACGCCAATCAGAGCCGGAGCGGTTGAATAAGGCCAGTGTTTATTTCCCGTTGCCTTATGTTTTGTCTGGCCCTAGGCTCTTTGGGATATGAGATTCAGAGAATCTAAGGAGAAGCCCTGAAAACCAAGCTCATTACGTGTGGAGGGCCTACCATTTAGCTACTCCCTATAAGCAGGTTTATAAATTTTTTAAATTGTTTTCCTGCATTTTTTTTGCTGTAGTTGGAGTCGCTGATGCATTTAATAGCGGCTTTTTCAATAAAAGCCATGATAGCAAGTGCGGTTATTTCTGGGGATAAAGACAGTACAATTTGACTCTTTTCCTGAGCCTTTTGCAGGCTGTTTTTTAGAAACTGTTCACTTTTATCTAATTCCAGAAGCGCGAGAATATCTTTATCGTGGAGTCCTAGAATCAGCAAATCAAGGTGAATATATAGCTCTGATTTAGTTGAAAGCTCATTGATAATCTCTTTAACTATATGCTCAAGTAAGGTCTTGAAGTGTTTTGTGTTATCCAATAGTGCAAAGGCCTCACCTATTTCCTGATTATCCCTTTCAATAAATGCGTGTATCAATGCCTTCTTATTACTAAAGTACCTGTAAATATTACCCAGGCTTATTTCTGCTTCAGCAGCAATATCACGCATTGTTGTTCTACTTATACCGTTTCGAGAGAAGCACTGTTTTGCCGCTGTCAATATTCGACTTTGCTGTCTGGTAATTAAGTCTGTGCTGGCTTTTTTCATACTATCTCACAATATCGCTGTAATTATTTTTTGCTAACTTATTTCAGCCCGGTGTTTTGAGTCCTTCGCTATACAACTTTAAGAATTGGTGATTGCCGGATGCTAGCATAATTCTGGGCTATATTTTACATTCCATTTGCATAGTGAACGATTGTTCATTATAATTAATTTAGCGTGCTTTGTCACCGGATAAAATGACAACAAACTTCATAACCAGGATATAAACAGTGTTTAAGGTATTCGTTTCGATGATTTTCATTCTTCGCATTTATCATCCAGGAAGCAACCCTTCCATTAGCGACTCAAATAGGAAGTTTTATGAAACAACGAATACTAGGTTTTGATGTAGCTAGAGCATTAGCAATATTTGGCATGGTAATTGTGAATTTCAAAATTGCCATGGGTGCTGAACAGGGCAATAAATTTCTACTCTGGTTCGCATCTATATTTGAAGGACGTGCCTCAGCATTGTTTGTGGTTCTGGCGGGTGTTGGGATTGCATTTCTGACCCGTAAAGCTAGAAAAGCTCAAACTAGCGAGTTAATTCTCAGCAGTCGAAAAACTCTGATAAAGCGGGGTTTGTTATTGGTGCTGATCGGGCTTGCCTATACGCCTGTTTGGCCTGCGGATATTTTGCATTTTTACGGTTTCTATTTTTTAGTCGCTACCGTTTTATTCAACATTAGTGACCGCCACCTATTGCTAGCTGCCGCAATCGTTACGCTTGCATTCCCCGTGCTTTTGGGGCTTTTTGATTATGATAAAGGTTGGGATTGGACAACACTAAGCTATTCAGGATTCTGGACCGTTGATGGCATGCTCAGACGTATATTTTTTAATGGTTTTCATCCCGTTATACCGTGGCTTGCGTTTCTGTTTCTAGGTATGTGGCTGGGGCGTCAGGATATATCCTCAAACGTATTTAGAAAAAAAGCGCTGGTATGGGGACTAAGCATTTGGGCGACAACAGAATTAACCTTTGTTGCTCTTCGGGCAGCAGCCGCAAATTTTGGAGCCGAGTTGATGACTGTAGAAGATGCTGAGGCTATATTATCTACATCACTTCTCCCGCCCATGCCACAGTATGTAATTGCAGCTGGTAGCTTGGCGGTGGTAAGTATCATCTGTTGTCTATATTTGGCCGAACGATTTGCAGGTAGCAAACTCATAAACTGGCTGTACAAAACCGGACAATTGTCGCTTACGCTATATGTTGCCCATGTGATTTTAGGTATGGGTGTGCTGGAATCTATTGGCCGTTTGGATAATCAAAGCATTGATTTCGCCATGCTTAGTGCCGGTATTTTTTGTGTCCTCGGCATTGTTTTTAGTGTCCTCTGGTTGAAATATTTTAAAGCCGGTCCATTTGAGTGGTTGTTCCGAAAAATAGGGAGTTAAAAAATCAGCCTGAACAAGCAAGAAAAAATGATCAAGGTTGAAGTAGGTCATGAGGAATTACTTCGCTGTCTGCACTTAAGGTTGTTGGCGCAAGTTGTACGCATATTTTATACTTATGGACTGAAGATACTAGCGGCATATATCTAAATTTATAGTAGGATGGCTCTGTTGGCGATCCTGTACCGAGCATCGCCTTAGATAGTGTGTCTATTAGATTTACAAAGAGTATGCCAGCATGAGTGATGCCAAAAAGTTCGATTTTCGAAGTCTATTCTCTGACAGGGAATTATCGCCAGAAGAACGACGCCTGGTGCTTGAGGACCTGTTTGTCTTTGGCAAGCATAACCAAACCCCTTTTTTGGTGCGTATGAGCGTGCTTTTGGTGCTCTCGACTATAATTGCAACTGCTGGGCTGCTCTCGAATTCATCCGCAGTAGTGATTGGTGCCATGCTGGTAGCACCACTGATGACTCCGGTTATGGCAGCTGCCGCTGCTGTAGTAATGGGTTGGCAGAAGCGTTTTTATTCTGCTATTTGGCTGGTGCTGGCCATGGGTCTAGGTGCTCTCTTATTATCCTCGGTGCTAACTATCCTTTCACCGGAGTTGGTGATTATTCCTGAGCAAGTATTGGCGCGCACCCGGCCAACCTACTATGACTTACTAATTGCTCTCGCAGCGGGCGCTGCAGGCGCATATACCATCACCCGTAAGGAAAGCAGTGCCATCCCTGGGGTAGCAGTAGCGGTGGCTCTGCTGCCGCCTTTGTCAGCTGCCGGGATATTGGCTACCACAGGCGAGTACGAACTGGCGACCCGAGCTATTGTTCTATTTTTAACCAATCTGGTGGCGATGGTATTGTCAGCCGCTTTAACATTTATGGCTGTGGGTGTCTCACGCGCAAGCAATCAGCTACTTTTATAAAAAATAAGCTTTCGCTGTTTCTGGTACTTACTTTGGCAATTTCAGTACCTTTATGGTTCTATACAGACAAGGTATTGTTCAACCCACATTATCTGGCTGCTAAGTCGGATTTCTTACAAGAGTGGTTGCGTGAAAACCAACTGGAGCTCACTGATGTCGATTTTAAGCGCGAGAACCGGGTGCTTTCCCAAGCCCACCATTAAACATTAGTGATCTTTATGATCAAGTTGTTAGCAGCAGTGCAGCAAAAGGCGAAACCAGACCGATTACTATCAGCTACACGTGGACGCAAAAAGTTAGCGCGGTTTGGCCGCAAAAAGGTAGTAGCATCACCGAACTAGCAAAAACAAGTGAGGCTAGCACAGAGAAATTGCTAGCCAAAGCCTGGGCTTGGAAAACTACCCAATACGATGAAAAAACGGCTATTCGACCCACCAGCGAGCAGAGTTACCGACTGATTTTCAGCCCTAAAGGTAAGTTTATAGTCGATTCCAGCTGTGGTAGTTGGAAAGGCAACTATACCTTCGCCGGCAAAGCTATGGATATAAGCATGAAGCGTAGCTTAAGACCTGCTTGTCGCAAAGATGAAAGCTTAAAGATATTTCTCGATGACCTGCAGCGCTCCAGGTTTGCCTATATTGAAGATAACAAATTACGGATTACTCTGGCTGGTAGCGGTGGTATCATCTTCTTTGAAGCGGAACACCTATAGAGGACATTGGATATGAATCAATTCATAATTATTGATGTATTCGCAACCGAGAATAATATTGCTGATAAAGCGTTGAAGATGTCGATATAATCCATACAAACTATAAAAGTGGCGTTAAGGTAGTCAGAGCATAGTTATTTTACAGATGTAAATTAAAGGAAAAAAGAGATGAAACCAACAAAAATACTGCTGCTGATCGTAGCAGCCATTGCAATGCATTCAGCTACAGCACAGGCGAAAACGGACAAACCCAATATTTTAGTGATCTGGGGTGACGACATCGGAACCACCAATATCAGCCATAACAATCGCGGCATGATGGGTTACCGAACCCCGAATATCGACCGCATCGCTAGTGAGGGCGTGTCATTTACTGACTACTACGGACAGCAATCGTGCACCGCCGGTCGCGCCGCATTTGTCGGTGGCAACAATCCGTTTCGTACTGGAATGACGAAAGTTGGAGTGCCTGGAGGGCTTGAGGGTTGGCAGGAAACTGATGTAACCATTGCAACAATCCTAAAAAGCCAGG
>QIKG01000262.1 GCA_003232965.1 Oceanospirillales bacterium | reverse complement strand
ATAGTACGCTGGGGGTGGGAAGTAGCGCGAACCTACAGCTAAACCAAATGGAAGATATAGAGCTGAATGCCTTTATGCCTTTGGCAACGGCGACCAGTATTATTAGTGGACAAATGAGAACAACAGCTTCTGTTTTGTCTGCAATACCACAATTTGATGCTAATGGCGCACCACTTGGGGTAGGTGTTACTATCGGTGCTGGAGGAATACAACTATCGACTGTTGTGAATGCTATTGCATCTTATGTTCAAGGCGCATCAGAAATACTTAGCTATCAAAACTGGGTTCTTACAAACGCCGTATCGACGACTGGGTTTTTCAAAACAATCTCGCAGCAAAGGAGTTGCAGCAGATTGGCACACAACTCATCTCATCACTTATCCGCGAACAGATCAGTATAAAAGAGTATGAAAACCACAAAGTTCAGATAGAGAATGCCAAAACCATAGATACGTTCTTTAAAGAACAGAAGTTTAGTAATGAAGAGCTTTACCTGTGGATGCAAGGCGAGATCTATAAAACCTATTATGAGTTTTACAAGCTGGCATTTGATGTAGCCAAAAAAGCAGAAGCCACGATGAAGTATGAGCTCATGCGCGAAGAGCTGGATAGCAGAGAGTTCATTAAGTTTAACTACTGGGATGCTGGTAGAAAAGGACTTTTGGCAGGAGAAACCCTCGCGTTGGATATGAAGCGAATGGAAGTGGCCTACATGGAGAGCAACAAACGGGAGTTTGAGCTCACCAAGAACATCTCACTGGCACAACTCTCCCCTTTAAGCCTTATTACCCTCAAACAGACAGGAAAATGTACCTTTACTTTACCGGAATGGTTGTTTGATATGGACTACTCCGGGCACTACATGCGACGCATCAAAAATGTATCTATTAGCATACCCAGCATCGTTGGTCCTTATACCAGCGTGAACTGTACGCTGTCACTACTGAAAAATGAGATACGAACCAGCACCCTGCTCTCGGATGACAAATATAATAAAGATGAAGAGGGGGATGATAGATTCAGAACAGTATTCGGTTCTCTCTCCAGCATGGTGACTAGTAGCGCACAAAACGACAGCGGGATGTTCGAACTCAATTTTAACGATGGTCGTTTTTTACCATTTGAAGGTGCAGGGGTCATTAGTGATTGGCAGATAGATATGCCAAAAGAAAACAATCACTTTGACTTTTCTACACTATCGGATGTGGTGGTGCATATAAGCTATACCGCACGTAACGGAGGTGGGGTGCTGGGAGGCAAGGCGAGAAAAGCATTTGAGGTTAAACTCCCTACTGAAACCGCAAGGCTCTTCAGCCTAAAACATGAATTCCCCACACTTTGGAACGCTTTTGTCCAGGATTCAGCAGATAATAAAGAATTTACACTTGAAGTAAAAGCAGAACATCTGCCATCAGTCATGCGTGGGAAGTTTGATGAACTAGAAATGAAAAATGAGAACATCCGATTATATACCGAAGATGATCAGGGGGATATTTTAGATATAACTAATTCTGATTTAATTACATCTGATGGGAAGACAATCACAATACAAGATAAAGACAGTGACAATGAGCTAGAAAAATTTAAAAACATTTATCTTTATGTGAAGTTTGGCAACAAATAGAAATTGGCAAGCCCCTGCGGGAGGGCACCTCCCCTTGGCAGGGGAGAGTTTAGTTAATCGGCACTTCTTAGTAATTCATTAACCGAGGTTTTAGCCCGGGTTTTTTCATCTACCTGTTTAACGATTATGGCGGCATACAGGCTATGGCTGCCATCACTAGCTGGCAAGCTGCCGGGGACTACTACTGAGCCTGCGGGGATTTTGCCGAAAGTTATTTCGCCGGTTTCGCGGTTGTAGATTCGGGTACTTTGGCTGATGAATACGCCCATGGATAATACGCTGCCGCGCTCTACTATTACGCCTTCGACTACTTCTGAGCGCGCGCCGATAAAACAATTATCTTCAATGATGGTCGGGTTTGCTTGCAAAGGTTCGAGTACTCCGCCTATACCCACGCCGCCGGAGAGGTGTACATTGGCACCGATTTGGGCGCAGGAACCTACCGTGGCCCAGGTGTCTACCATGCTGCCATCGCCAACATAGGCGCCAATATTTACATAGCTGGGCATTAGCACGCAGTCATTGCCGATAAAAGCACCTCGGCGCACGGTTGCGGTTGGTACTATTCTAGCGCCAGTAGTGTCAATGTTACCGCCACCTGATTCTGCCCAGCGTAAGGGAACTTTATCGAAGTAATGGGTAGCTCCGCCCTTGATTACTTGGTTGCTAGAGGTTCTGAAGTACAACAGTACGGCTTTTTTCAGCCATTCATTTACCTGCCAACCATCTACTACAGGCTCGGCTACCCGCAAGCTGCCATCTTCTAGTGCGGTCAAGCAGTCTTCAATTGCGGTTTTAAGCTCTGGGCTGGCATTTTTTGGCGTAATATCATGGCGTTGGTATTCATATTTTAAATTTCCGCGTTGATGCTGGTTAAATTAGTCCCATTCTGCCAGTAACTGGTTGATGGCTTGTTCCAGGGTGTTTTGTTGTTGTTGACTCAATGCTTGATTTTCCGCATTGCGTAATAAAAATGAATCTTCTACACGATGACCGAAAGTGGCAATTCGCGCATCTTCAAGAATCAGTTTGTGCTCGGTAAAAAGAGCAGATAGGTGCGCAAGCAAACCGGGTTGATCTAGGCAGGCCAGTTCCAGTCGGGTCAAATTTTGTTCTTTCAGTTCCTCGAAAAACAGCTCTGGCTGATCGTCAAAATAACGAAACTTACTGGGTTGTTTCTGTTTTGGCTGTGGCAGCCATTGGCGTTCTTCCAGAGTAGTTAGCAGGTAACCCTGCAAGCGCTCAGCATCCTTTTCGGAGAGGCATTCATTTTGCGTATTACTAATCTGAAAAAGATCAAAACCATAGCCGTTGGCGGTGGTTAGCACGCGCGCATTGAGGATGTTCAAGCGCATCTGATCAAAAACCTGGATCACCGAGGCAAACAAGCCCTGATAGTTGGGCGTGTAAATAAGAATTTCCGAATGATCTTTCTCTGCTTGCGGGCGGATAGCTACCACACGCTGATTATTACTGGCAGTGATGATCATACGAGTCGCCCAGGCCAATTGGTTTGCACTGAGACGCTGTAAGTGTTTGTCCGGGATTGATGCCCAGAGTTCTAGCGCAAGTTCATTTGCAGGGTTGCTGCCAGCGACTCTGGTACTCACATCTTCGAGAAATCCTGTACGACTGCGGTCTTGCTGAGCATATTTAATTCTATGCGCGCTGGCCCGGTAAAGTTGCCAGAGCAGGCTATCTTTCCAGCCGTTCCAGAGTTTTGGGCTGGTAGCGGCAATGTCTGCCATGGTTAATAAATACAGAGCATCGAGGCGTTCCCGCGTAGATACCTTAAGCGTGAAGGCATTGAGTACACCTTCATCAGAAATATCTCGTCGCTGCGCGGTTATGCTCATTAGTAAGTGATTGCGTACCAACCAAACGACGAGTTCACGGCTGCTTTTATCAAGCCCGGCTTGACGACAGAAGTCATCCGCATCAACCGCTCCCAGGGTAGAGTGGTCACCTCCACGGCCTTTGGCAATGTCATGAAAAAATGCAGCCAGGTATAGAATATTTGCTTGCGGGATGCGTTGGTATACTGCCTGTCCATGCGGGAAGCGCTGGCGATAGTGACCGTAGGCAAAGCGCCGTAGATTGCGGATCACAAATAGGGTGTGTTGGTCAACGGTATAGACATGAAACAGGTCATATTGCATGCGCCCGGCAATTTTTCCAAAGGCTGGTATAAACGATTCCAGTACCCCATAACGGTTCATTCGCTTCAGCTGAGTGTAGATGCCTTGTTGCTGACTGAGCAACTGCATAAAAATGGAATAATTTTGCGCATCGGCACGGAAATTATCATCTATTAAATACAGGTGGTTTCTGATCGAGCGAATGGTGGTGGCCCTGATGCCTTTGATTTCCGGGTGTTGTTGTAGCACCAAAAAAAGTTCCAGTAGGGCGCTCGGTCTGCGTGTGAATATATCTGTTTGTCGTATTTCCAGGTAGGTCTGACGGCTCTGGAATTGCTGATCAAGAACAACGACGCTGCCTTGTTCCTGGTCGAGAATTAACTCTTCACGAAATAGCTGCAATAAGCGTTCGTTCATGCGCTCTATCCGCAGCGCATTACGATAATAGACCTGCATGAATTGTTCAACAGCAAGGTTATTGCTGTGGTCGGTATAGCCGAATTTATCTGCGATATCTCGCTGATACTCGAAGGTTAACCGATCCTCAGCGCGACCGGCGAGCAGGTGCAGGGCATAGCGTACCCGCCAGATTAAATTACGACACGCCAGCAGGCGTTGAAATTCGTCTTCTTGCAGGAAATCATGTTCCAGCAGGCCGTGCAGTGTGAGTGTATTAAAGTGTCTTTGGGTAACCCATTTGATCATCTGCAAGTCACGCAGGCCGCCGGGGCTTTTCTTGATATTGGGTTCGAGGTTAAAGGCGGTATCAAAGTATTTTTCATGCCGGGTTTTTTGTTCTTGCATCTTTGCGGCAAAAAAAGTGTCTGCCGGCCATATTTCTGTGGCTGCAATCCCATCTTTTAGTTGTTGATATAAGTTTCTATCACCATCGATAATGCGTGCTTCCATCAGGTTGGTAACAAATTGCACATCTGTACTGGCATCTTCGATGCATTGACTGACGGTGCGAACACTGTGACCTAGGCTAAAACCTGCATCCCATAAAGCGCGAATAAAGTCTTCGATTTTATTGGTGGTGGGCTGCGTTCCTTCCGGCAGCAAAATTAGCAGGTCAATATCGGAGTGTGGGTGCAGTTCACCGCGACCAAATCCACCAGCCGCAATCAAGCTGATTTCTGGGTGAGGGCAGTGTGCAGGCCAGATAAATAGCAACACCTGTTCAATCGCCCAAGCTCGGGCCCTGACCAACAGCTGGACATCGATTTCGAGCCAGAAAGCTGTGGCGAGTTGAGCATCGATCAGCTTGAGCAGTTGTTGTAAATACGAGTTGTCTGAGGCTTCTGAGGCTTGCAAGTTTTGCAGACTACTAAGGGTATCCTCGGTAAATACCAGTGCCAACTTTTCAGGCACGGGCAACTGGGTCGGTGCACGATCAAGTGGCGTAACCGGTAGCGTGGCAGGTGGCATGACTGGTGTAGGCATTTATTAGTCGTTAAAGCGTATCACCCGGCAAGCAGGTGAGGACTTCAAAGCCTGTATCGGTAACGGCAATGGTGTGTTCCCATTGTGCCGAGAGTGAGCGATCTCGTGTTTTTACTGTCCAGTCATCACTCATCAAACGGGTATGTTGTTTGCCGGCATTGACCATCGGTTCAATGGTGAAAACCATGCCGGGTTTAAGGATGACATTATTTTGCGGGGAATCATAATGCAATACTTGAGGTGCCTCATGGAAGACCTCACCGATACCGTGTCCACAGTATTCCCGCACCACCGAAAAACTATGAGATTCTGCATAGTCCTGAATGGCTTTGCCTATGTTGCGCAAGTTCTCACCTGGCTGGATCATCTCAATGCCGAGAACCATGGAGTCATGTGCAACTTCCACCAGCCGTTGTGCGCGGATGGCAGGTTTTCCAACAAAAAACATTTTTGATGTGTCACCATGCCAGCCATCTTTAATGACAGTGATATCAATATTGATTATGTCGCCGTTTTTGAGTTTTTTATTGCCAGGTATGCCATGACAAACAACATCATTTAACGAGGTGCAGATTGACTTAGGAAAGCCACGATAATTCAGTGGTGCAGGGATCGCATTCTGAGTTTCGGTGATATAGCGATGACAGATATCATCAAGCTCAGCAGTGGTGATACCTGCCTGAACATGTTCGCTAATCATACGCAGAGTTTCTCCGGCCAAGTGCCCGGCGATACGCATTTTATCTATATCTGCTTTCGATTTAAGTACTATAGTCATTGAAATCCTGAATAATATGTCTAATGGGCTAGGACAGCGTTGGCTTAGCCTGCGATAATAAGGCTTGATTTTACCGAATTTTCTTTGTTTATGTTGCTCAGGCTGTAAAAATGCAAAAAATTCCGACATTCCTGCTTCCCATTCTAATCATTGTACTGGCATCTGTAATGGCCTTTGTAGTCTTTCCGCAATTTAAAGCTCCCCCGGAGCAGCATACCGTTGAGAAAAAAGCACTGCTGGTTGAGGCGCAGTTTGTGGAACGCCGATCGTTGAATTTTATGGTTGAATCTCAGGGTGTGGTTAAGCCGCGCACTCAAACCACTATGGCTGCAGAGGTTTCCGGGAAAATTACCAGTGTTTCTAGCCGCTTTATCACTGGCGGTTTTTTAAATAAGGGTGAGGTGTTACTGGAGATTGATCCCAGCGATTACTCGGTAGGTGTAAAGTTAGCAGAAGCCACTTTGGCGTCACGCAAAGCTCAGTTCTCATCTGAAAAAGCCCGATCAGAGCAGGCGCTTAAAGATTGGCAGCGACTCAACAGTCATTCAGGAAAACCGAATGATCTAGTGCTGCGCTTACCACAGTTGGCAGAAGCTAAAGCTAATGTTAGGGCAGCGGAAGCTGATCTTGAACGCGCCATAAGAAATTTAGAGCGAACCAAAATACGCATGCCTTATGCTGGAATGGTGCGTGAGAAGAGGGTTGATATTGGACAGTTTGTTAACCCGGGCACGCCATTGGGGACTATGTTTGCTGTGGATATGGTAGAAATCAGATTGCCGGTGACCAGTGAAGAGCTGCTGTTTATAAACCTGCCGGCGTTCAGTGAGATTTCGAGTGCATCGCGGCCTCAAGTAACCCTTAGCAGCAATACGCGCGGTCAAGTGACGAACTGGCAAGCGGAGCTGGTACGCAGTGAAGGGGTTGTGGATGAGAAATCACGCCAGGTTTATCTGGTGGCA
>QIKG01000164.1 GCA_003232965.1 Oceanospirillales bacterium | reverse complement strand
CATAAAGCTTGTCTATAAAAGCTCCTGACTTCAGTTTGTCAGGATCACTGGCAAGGGTGGCCAACACTACCCCTTCAACTGCCATTACCGACATCTGTACATCGGTTACCGACAAGCCCAGAACCTGAGCGATTTGGGCGGCTTGAGCATCACGGGCATGGGCCAAATATTCTTGCAAACCAAAGCTGGGCGCTAACGCATGTAACTGTGCGGTAAGCCGAGGGGAGTCTGCATGAGCATTAACGAAACCCTCAAGCAGGTCGCGCATAATATCTGTGTTCCGGTCTTGTGCGCTAGCAAGAATCAACTCAGCACTGCTACGTTCATCGGCAACATGCTGTTTTATCAGGGTAGCCATTATTGACTCCGCTGTAGGGAAGTATTGATAGAGCGAGCCAATGCTGACACCCGCGCGTTTGGCTATGTGATTGGTTGTAAAGGGGTCTATTCCTTCTTCTAAAATGCGAGCAGCAGCTTCAATTATGCTCTCAACAAGCTTAATTGATCGCTGCTGCTTTGGCGTTTTACGCACGGCAGCTGCTGACGATTCGGGCGGGTTCAAGTTGTGCATCGCGATGCTCTCCATTGCGAGTAGGCAGTTTGCTGATATCTAGTTAGAATATAAATATGAGCAATAACTCGCAAAATGATATTATCAGATCCAGCATTGAAGTGAAAGGGCATACGCTGATTGTTGATCATCCAGTAGATTTAAGCGCCCGGTCGGGAACGGTCTGGATGTTTATTCACGGAATTGCGGTAACTTCGGCTTTTTGGGAGCCGCTGATGCCAATGAGTGTGCGCGATGAGTCCGCTTGGATATCGGTTTCCCTGCCAGTTCATGCGCCATCAACTGGCCCTGAGGGTTTTTCACCCGAGGATGTTACTGCTGAGCTATTCACTACACTCTACAGCGAAGTTTTGGATCAGTTCTTGCCGGGCAGGGATGTAGTGATAGTTGGTCATTCAACCGGTGGTTTTGCTGGGCTATGTTTAGCACTTAAACGGCCTAACCGGGTTCGCGGCGTGGTCAGCGTTGGCGGCTTTGCTGACGGCCAATGGATTGGGCTGGAAGGTGATATGCAATTAATGGCGCGCAAAGAAAAGTTCGGTGTTTTTGGGCCAACTGTATTACGAATAACCGCCTGGCTGACAACTCGCTGGCCATGGCTACAGGCTAGAGCCGCTTCTATGTTTGCGCATGACAAGCGGGCTTTTCTAGCAGATAAACCTACCAGAGAGGCGCTACGATTAATGCGCCGTGATGCCCGCTTGCAGAACCAGGATCAACTTATAGCATTTTTTGCGGGAATTCGTGATGTTGATATTTGGGAGCAGGTTGACCAAATCAAACAACCAGTTCTGGTGCTTGATGGTGAGCATGATCCAGTGATTCCCTATAAGCAAACCATTCGGCTTGCCAATACTCTCCCCAAAGGCCGTTTGCTACTCTACCCAGATGTTGGCCATATGGTAATGAACGAGCGCCGGGAGAAATTCTGGCGAGACATAATTTCCTGGCAAACTGCTATCTTATCGGAAGAAAAATTATGAGCATTAACTTACTCCCAGAAGCGTTGTACACAGCACTGTTCTTTTCCATTTTATACTTTGTAGCGGCACTGCTAACTGGCGTTTGGAAGTGGCGAGCAATGCTTGGTTCAGAAAATGGAAAGGCGCATTCGTATGTTGATATTGCCCACCATGCCGCGCTCCACTATGGGCCGTTTATTGTGCTTGCGGGTGGGTTAGCCTCGTTCTGGCCGTTTGCCGACCTGTTGCCGGGCTGGGTATTGATCCAAATAATGGGCTGGACTATGGTGCTTTCGCTAAGTCGCTATGTCTCTTTGGGCATTCGCGGCGCAATAACAAATCAGTTAAACAAGCCAAGCTCTGGAGCCAAGATGGGGTTGGTTTTCTTCTTCTTCGGGTCTGTATTGCCGGGATTAGCAATCGCAATTGGAGCATTTATTACGCTTTGGGATAATCTGCCTGGCAAGCCTTTCTGACAACAATCTAAGAAACCCAACCTATAACAACGGAGGCATTGTCATGTCTATATTCGCAAATCAAACTGAAACCGCCATTATTGGCTTAGTCCTGTGGACTTTGAGCCTGCTTGTAGCACTGGCAAGTTACCGTTCGCTGCTAACCTTAGTGGCAGGCAGGCCAGCAAATTCATTTGCTCCAACGGGTCTGGATCTGCAACCTTTCGGTCAGCGTCTTACCCGCGCACATGCCAATACCTATGAGTTTGTTCCCTTTGCGCTGGCGGTGTTAATTCTTGCTGTGGCTATGGATTTATCCACGATTACCGATGGTCTGGCGTTGTGGTTATTAGCGTTCCGTATTGGGCAGTCGTTAACGCACCTGATTTCAACCTCCAACACGGCTGTGATTATCCGTTTTGTGGTGTTCTTTATTCCCCAAATTGTAATTCTTGGATGGTGGTGCGTAGAGCTTGGTAAGGCGCTGATATAGTAGTAAAAGTAAAGCGCTATTGGACTTCTGAAGAGACTCTCAACATTAGTTTTCTACAGATTCATCTTTTCTTGCCATGTTTACAGTCGCATGCGGCACCAATACCAAAGCCCAGACAATAAAAAACCACCCTGAAATAATTCCGGAGTGGTTGTTGAACGTGTTTGAGATTAGTTGCTCAGATCAGGCAGTGTACGCAGTAGTCGAGTGCGGGTAGTTTTATAGCTGTCACTATAGTTAGACAACAGCTCTTCAAACTTATCTTCGTCCATATTCTTTTTCATCACTTCAGCAAAAGTAGGCGATGACTCTGCCATGTCGGCCCATGATTCTGCCGGAAATACTAAGGTGGCACTGTTTCCGTAGCCACCGGAAATATTCCAAGAAAGGGCATAGTCTTCTTTAAACCCACCTTTTTGTAAAGTGTCATGTTAAAAACAAACACTTGCCGGTTCAAGTAAAGGGTTTAGTTCCGATTCTGGCTAGAATTTGCATCGTTTCGGGGTATAGTTTCATTACCCAATAGAGTGCGAAAAAATAATGCTAAACCTGGAAGTTTGCCAAAGAGCCCGATTATCTCGTGACGCCCGCTTTGATGGCAAATTTTTTACGGCTGTTAAAACCACCAAAATTTATTGTCGTTCTATTTGTCCAGCTACAACCCCTCGAGAAGAAAATGTCCGTTACTTTGTTTCTGCAATACAGTCTGCTGCTGCCGGTTACAGGCCCTGTCTGCGCTGTCGACCAGATAGTGCCCCAGGATCCCCGGCATGGAATGGTGTAAGTACAACGCTGGAAAGAGCCATTCGGTTAATCAATGAAGGCTCTCTACAAGACAGCTCTTTGAAACAACTGTGCGAACGGCTAGGTGTTAGTGACCGATACCTACGCCAGCTGTTCAACAAGCATCTGGGCGTTTCACCGAAAACCTATGCGCTTTACCAACAATGTTTATTCGCCAAACAGTTACTCCACCAGACAAAACTACCGATAACTCAAGTTGCCTTCGCCAGTGGCTTTAACAGCGTGCGCCGGTTTAATGATTATTTTCAATCACAACTGAATTTAAGCCCATCGCAGGTACGCAAATCCAGAGCAGTCACAACTGAGGCATTGCAATTACAACTTTACTACCGACCTCCCTATGACTGGCAGCACCTGCAAAATTTTTTAAGTAAAAGAGCCATACCTGGGCTTGAGTATTGTAATGAAAATAGCTATGCACGGACATTTCAATGGTTGGACACCAGCGGTTATTTCAGGGTTGAACACATTGCTGCGAAAAACAGGTTTTTACTTACTATTGAATTAAACGACATAAGCCATTTAAAAGCCATTGTCAGTAATGTACGCCGTATTTTGGACTTGGATGTCGATACCCAGGTGGTTGAACAAGACTTGCAAGCTTATATTGCACTTCGACCAGGGCTGCGCTTACCGGGAATATGGAGTATGTTTGAAGCGGGTATTAGAGCCATTCTAGGGCAACAAATTTCTGTTGTTGCCGCAGGTAATTTGCTCGCAACTTTAGTAGTAACTTTGGGGCAAGCAGCAGGCGAAAGGTATTTATTTCCAACCCCGCATTCCATTGCCAATAGTAAACTTGAGTTTCTAAAAATACCCACATCACGCAAGCAAACGCTGCGTTCACTCGCACAGCATTACCTCCGCCATAACAAGCCGGATGATCCAGAACCTTGGCTGGAATTAAAAGGCATTGGCGCATGGACTGTTGATTATGCACGCCTGCGGGGACTTAGTAATCCAGACATATATCTAGCTGGCGATCTTGGGGTTAAAAAAGCAGTATCCAAATCCGAGGATAAGATCAAACCCGAACTAGCCTCTCCCTGGCGAAGTTATCTAACCCTGCAGCTATGGAGTCAGCTTTGAGATGTAGAACAATCTTACTGCCAATACTAAGCTGCAATCCAAGCAACTACTTTAATTATGCTCTAACAAAATGAGGTTTTTATGAACAAATTAGCAAGTTTCAAACAAATGCACG
>QIKG01000299.1 GCA_003232965.1 Oceanospirillales bacterium | reverse complement strand
GGTCAGCAACAAATTATCCTTACCTGCGACCGTTATCCTAAAGAAGTCAAAGGCATTGAATCTCGTCTGCGCTCAAGGTTCGGCTGGGGACTTACTGTCGCTATTGAGCCCCCTGATTTTGAAACCCGAGTTGCGATTCTAATGAGTAAGGCGGAAGAAAAGAGCATGAACCTACCAGAAGATGTGGCGTTCCTGTTGGCCAAACGAATGCGCTCTAATGTGCGCGATTTAGAAGGCGCTCTTAATAGCCTCAGTGCCAATTCGCGTTTCACCGGCAGGCCTATAGATGTGAGCTTTGCTACAGAAACGCTGCGCGATCTGCTAATGGTGCATGACCGGCTTATATCCATTGAAAATATTCAGCGAACGGTAGCGGAATATTACAAAATCCGGGTAAGTGACATCCTCGGTAAGCGACGCATGCGCTCCATTGTGCGTCCGCGACAAATGGCGATGTCGCTGGCAAAGGAACTAACCGACCACAGCTTGCCTGAAATTGGTGATGCGTTTGGCGGGAAAGACCACACCACCGTCATGCATGCTTGCAAGGTGATGGAAGAAAAATGTGAAACCGATGCGCGTTTGCGAGAAGACTGGTCACGGTTGTTGCGTGAACTGACAACCTGACGCTAGCTCGGGGCTCAGCACGCGTTTCCGGTTTTTTTGTACCTAGATCCTGCAAGTGATCGTGCTTAGGCAGTGCACCAACAGTAGGCGTTGAGTGGGATCCTCATTGTGATTGCCGAAAAGTTTCATTTGCTATACGGATCAAGAGCTTGTGCTGAGTGAGTGCGAGCACTTGCAGGATCTAGGTTGTAAGCTAAAAGCAATGTACAATGGTGTGGATGTTTTGTGGATAACTATGGTATAAAACCACTAGTGCTATTTATCCACAGCTTGTAAACAGACTATACAGGTTTTCAACAAAGACTTATGATTAACTTAACATATTGAAATATATGATAATAATGCGCTTTTACACAGATAACCATAAGCCCTATTATTACTAGTCTTTATATATATATATCTTATTAATTAACACAGGAACAAAAGATGAAATTCAGTATTCAGCGCGAAGCCATCCTGCAACCACTATCTCAAGTAGTCGGCGTAGTCGAAAGAAGACAGACTTTACCGGTATTAGCCAACTTTCTGATTGTTGCAAAAGAGGATCAAATCTCGGTAACAGGTACGGATATGGAAGTCGAACTGGTAGCGACGGCTTCTGCCATTGTATCTGAGCCTGGTGAGACCACAGTCCCGGCACGCAAGTTGGTGGATATTTGTCGTGCTTTACCGGATGGTGTTGAAATTAGTTTTGAACAAGAAGGTGAACGGGTGCTGGTCAAGGCAGGGCGCAGTCGGTTTACGCTAAGTACCCTACCAGCTTCAGAATTCCCTACCATTGAAGCCACAGAATCAATGCAAACCGTACAGATTGAAGAGAAAGGCTTAAAACAAATACTGGATAAAACGGCCTTTGCTATGGCCAATGGCGATGTTCGCTATTATCTCAATGGCCTGTTGTTTGATTTAAGCAGTTCGCGATTGCGTACGGTTGCCACCGACGGCCATAGATTAGCGCTAAGTGATTTAAATACGCAACTGAACCTGGACGCTGACTTGAAGCTGATTGTGCCGCGCAAGGGTGTTTTAGAGCTCATCAGGATGTTATCTGACAGTGATCAGAGTGTTGAGTTGAGCCTGTCAGAAAAGTTTGTTCGCTTGGTTCGCGGCAAGGTGATGTTCACCTCAAAATTAATCGATGGTCGCTTCCCGGAATATCAGGCCGTGATACCAGTAGGTGCAGAAAAATCTTTTCGTACAGACCGAGCTGAAATGATTCGTGCATTACAGCGGGTATCTATTTTATCGAACGAAAAATACCACGGTGTTAGACTGGAACTCGTTGATAATAATATGAAAATTGTGGCTCACAACCGCGACCAGGAAGAAGCGGTTGAAAATCTCACTATCGAACAAGACATGGAAAACACTCAACTCGGCTTTAATGTTACCTATCTTTTGGATGCATTAAACGCCTTGGATAGCGAAATGGTAGTGATGTCAATGCAGGATCCTAGCTCCAGCTGTTTGGTGACTGAACCTGATAATGACAACATTCGCCATGTGGTTATGCCACTAAAACTCTAAGCTAACATTTGGGGTGGGTGAACTCGGTATTCGCGGTGCAGGTATTAAAACTTACTATAAATAATTTCCGTAATATTGAGCAAGCGCTTTTAGCGCCCCACCCTCGCCTGAATTTTATCATCGGCGCAAACGGTGCTGGCAAGACCAGCGTGCTGGAGTCGCTGGTGATGTTGTCCAAGGGGCGTAGCTTCCGCAGTGGTAGTCACCGCGACCTTATTGGCCCCAGCGAAAAACACTTACAATTATATTGTGAGTTGGAAACCGGCAAGCACAAGCACAAACTCGGTATTGAACGCAGCATAAGTCGCTGGCGCGGTCGCTTGGATGGAGAAGAGGTTAAGCACCGTTCCGGACTAGCTCATCTATTACCTTATGTGTTGTTTGAGCCAAACAGCCACCTTCTTGTTGATGGCGGGCCAGTTTATCGTCGGCAATACCTCGATTGGTCGGTGTTTCACGTGAAACCAAATTTTCTATCCGCTTGGTATCGATTCCACCGGAGCCTAAAACAGCGCAACGCTCTTTTAAAGCAAGCGGCGACCAGCGCAAACCAAACAATACTAGATTCATTGGATTTACAGCTTGCTGAGGCAGCGCTTGCGATTACAGGCATGCGTAACGAAGCATTTAATACCCTCATGCCACACATAAACAAGGCGTTGGCAGCAATAACAACAACAATTCCGGAGGTCTCGTTTGAATACAGCCGGGGCTGGTCGGGTGAAGACTATCCGGCTTATCTAGCAGAAAACCGAAAAAGAGACATGGAGGCGGGCCAAACGCTGGGAGGCCCTCACCGTGCTGACATTGCAATGTTTTGCGGTCGTGACAAGGTAAAAGACAGATTTTCCAGGGGCCAGCAAAAAGCCCTCGCGTGCGCAATGTTGGTGGCACAGATTGAACACCTTCAGGAAAACAAAATCGAGCCGCTGGTGCTACTGGATGATCCCGCATCAGAGCTTGATAGTGAAACGCTTTCTTGTTTGTTTAAAAGGGTGTGCTCCAGTGGTTCACAGCTATGGATTACCTCGGTAGCGCCAGACTTGCCTGCATGGTTGGGCGATTTAAAAAACAACAAGCCGGACCACGCTGTGTTTCACGTGAAACACGGAAAAGTCTCAAAAATGCTATAATATCTAACAATTATTCCAGTAAACAACAGAACAACATTCAATCAGCTTAAGTAGTCGTATCAGCGCTTGCGAGCGAGTCACTGTGCGGGGTTAAGTGATTAGATAATGGAGCACACTAGATGAGCCAGAATTACGATTCCTCCAGTATTAAGGTATTAAAAGGCCTTGATGCTGTACGCAAGCGTCCCGGTATGTACATTGGCGATACTGATGACGGTACCGGCTTGCACCATATGGTGTTTGAGGTCGTTGATAATAGTATTGATGAGGCCTTGGCGGGTCACTGTGACAAAATAGTAGTTAGCATTAACGAAGATGGAAGTGTCAGCGTTAGTGATAATGGTCGTGGTATTCCGGTCGATATCCACGAAGAAGAGGGTATTTCGGCAGCTGAAGTTATTATGACTGTTTTACACGCTGGCGGTAAGTTTGATGATAACTCATACAAAGTTTCCGGCGGTTTACACGGTGTAGGTGTGTCGGTGGTCAATGCTTTATCCGATACCCTGGACTTGGAAATTTGCCGTGACGGCAAGGTGTGGCGACAAACCTACCACCTAGGTGTGCCACTAGAACCAATGAAAGCGTTTGAAACAACTGACACGACCGGTTCCTTGATTCGTTTTCTTCCCAGCAGGGAAATATTTTCCGATGTTGAGTTTAAGTATGATGTGCTTGCTAAGCGCCTGAGAGAGCTTTCGTTCCTAAATTCCGGAGTCTATATTGAGCTTCGTGATGAACGCAACAATAAAAGCAAAGTATTCTCATATGAAGGCGGAATTAAATCTTTTGTAGAGTATCTTGGTAAGAAAAAAACACCACTACATCAAACAGTTATAAGTTTTACCAAAGAGATTGAAGGGGTTGTATGTGAGGTTGCGATGCAGTGGACCGACTCCTATCAGGAGGGCGTATATTGCTTTACCAATAATATCCCACAACGGGATGGTGGTAGTCACCTATCCGGCTTCCGCTCGGCTTTAACTCGCACCATCAACCAGTATATTGACCAGTCAAGTCAGGGTAAAAAAGATAAATCACATATGAGTGGTGATGATTGTCGAGAGGGTTTGCTTGCCGTGTTATCGGTCAAGGTGCCTGACCCTAAGTTTTCATCGCAAACCAAAGACAAGTTGGTGTCATCGGAAGTAAAACCGATGGTTGAGTCTATGGTTGGTAGCTCACTGAAGGAGTTCCTACTGGAAAACCCGACAGAAGCTAAGCTGATAACCTCAAAAGTGGTTGATGCATCGCGTGCCCGCGAGGCCGCGCGCAAAGCCAGGGACATGACCCGGCGGAAAGGCGTTTTAGATATTGCTGGTTTGCCAGGCAAGCTCGCAGACTGTCAGGAAAAGGATCCCAGCCTCTCGGAAATATTTCTAGTGGAAGGGGACTCAGCCGGAGGCTCTGCCAAACAAGGTAGAAACCGTAAATTCCAGGCCATATTACCGCTACGCGGTAAGATTCTGAATGTAGAAAAAGCTAGGTTTGACAAGATGTTACAGTCAGCAGAGATTGGCACGCTGATTACAGCCCTTGGTTGTGGCATCGGCAAGGATGAATTCGATATTGAAAAATTACGCTACCATCGAATCATCATCATGACGGATGCGGATGTGGATGGTTCGCACATCCGCACGCTTTTGCTGACCTTTTTCTATCGGCAAATGCCAGAGTTGGTTGAAAACGGTTACATCTATATCGGCCAGCCGCCTTTATATAAAATCAAAAAAGGCAAACAGGAGCATTACATTAAGGACGATGCCGAGTTAAATGAATATTTGCTGGCACGCGCAATGGATAATGCCAGTCTTGTGTATGATCAGGACGCGCCACCATTGTCCGGTGAAGGTCTGGAAACATTGGTTCGCAGCTATATGGCAGTGCAGGCGGTAGTGGCGCGTTTGGGCAATCGCTATGATG
>QIKG01000239.1 GCA_003232965.1 Oceanospirillales bacterium | reverse complement strand
CCCAGCATAAGCGCCAATAGTCCAAATAAAACCGCATCATTCGTAATCATAGGTAGATAGACTCCAAGGCCTCATAGTAAAACTTATTGTAAAACCCGTTGTAAAAGTTATAAGTAGTGCCTGACCGGGAAAGAAGTAATCTACTGCGGAAAAGCTGGATTTGACCAAAATTTTCCATTATTCTCATCAAATAGCCAATAGCCAGCTATTCTCTTCAAATAATGAAATATTTTGCTTCAAACCAGGCTTTCCCTCGCTACGATTCCTTTCTCGGTCAGGCACTAAGTAAGAATTATTACTTAAATCCTGCTTACTATGCCCTATTTGTCAGCAGATTAAAAATGCTTTGATCAGGGCATCATCATTCCGCGAATGGTGAAAAATAGCATTGCCGCCATTAAAGCCGATGCCGGAACGGTGATAAGCCATGCACCGGCAATCCTCAACAAAGCCGAGCGCTTGACCAACTCCTCGCGATAAACATTGCGCAAAGCTTTGCGTTCTTTCTTGCTCAGATCTGCTTTTGCAGTGTGTTTTTTCAATTGCTCAAGCATAACGAGTTTTTGTTGCAACGAGGCATTGTGAAATTCTGCCAAGAACTCTTCCACCACTTGCTTGTCTTTGCCGGAATGATGATGCTCAATGTCCTGAATTATCTTGGCATAGTTAGATTTCAGAAACTCACGCAAAAACCCGATACCGAATATTCCGCCAACCGCAATATGCGTTGAGCTTACCGGCAAACCCAGTTGCGAGGCAAAAATCACGGTAATAGCGGCCGCCATTGCCACACTATAGGCGCGCATTTGATCAAGCTGAGTGATTTCTGAACCCACTGTTCGAATTAGTTTAGGTCCAAAAAGCGCAAGACCAATCACTATACCAAGCGCGCCAATCGCCATTACCCAAAGCGGAATACTCGCTTTAGTTGATATACCACCGTGGATTACCGCATCGTTGATCGCTGCCAGCGGTCCAACTGCATTGGCGACATCATTGGCACCATGGGCGAAGCTTAGCAAAGCTGCAGCGAAGATCAAAGGCAGGGTGAAAAACTTATTGATACTGGCTTTGTCGTTTTTTACTTTAGTTGAAAATTTGCGTACCGATGGTGACACTACAAAATAAGTTATAACCGCAGCGATAACACCCAGGCCGAGTGCGGAATAAAGATCCAGATCGATGATTTTTTTCAGGCCTTTCAGCGACAGGTAGGTGGTGAATGCCATCATCATCAATGACACCATTATCGGCACCATTGTTCGCGCGGCCGAAAGCTTATCTTTTTTGTAGGTTATCGAGCGTTTTATCCAGTAAAGGAATAAAGCCGCGATAAGCCCCCCCAAAACCGGTGAAATTACCCAGCTAGCAGCAATTTTTCCCAGTGTAGGCCAGGCCACAATCTGCCAACCGCCGGCGGCAATACCTGCTCCCAGAACCCCACCTACAATCGAGTGGGTGGTGGAAACCGGCGCACCTACAGCGGTTGCAATATTGAGCCAAATGGCTCCGGCCAACAGTGCTGCCATCATTAACCAGATAAACACCTGACTATCGTTAATTAAAGCGGGGTCAATAATACCTTTTTTTATCGTACTAACAACATCCCCACCGGCAATTAGCGCCCCTGCAGCTTCGAAAATACCGGCAATTATAATGGCCCCAGTCAAAGTCAGCGCTTTGGAACCAACCGCGGGCCCAACATTATTAGCAACATCATTTGCGCCAATATTCATCGCCATATAACCACCAATCATGGCAGCGATTACCAGTTCAACACTAAATGGATGGCCCAACACTTCGATGGTAGAGGCATACAGCATAATCATTACGATAAATAGCAGACTGGTACCTATGCGGAACATTTCCCGACGCCCGCTCTTAGTAGCATCTTCTATATGCTGTAAACTTTTCAGTTCCATTTATAACTCCGAAATTATATTAAACAAGGAAAGTAGTAGCCCATACGCAAGCACAATAGTGACCGAAAAACCGCTGATTTGAGATGCTATTTCGAATTAATATTGTACATCTGTAAGGAATTATTCGGTTAAAATGTATCGCATCCTTTCGGTAGATTAATCCAGCCAACTACCAGTTTCCGAATATGCTTAAAAATCAGGCTACATTATATAACATTGATGAAAATATCTAAAAACATTTATCGACCTGAATACTTCCTGCTATTGATGGCGGTTGCGGCATCCCTGGCTTTCTCGGTGTGGTTGGCGCTGTTGAATAATTTTGCGATTGAAGCAGCCGCCTTTAGCGGGCGAGAAATCGGGATACTGCAGAGTCTGCGAGAAATTCCTGGCTTCCTTGCATTTACTGCGGTTTTCATCCTACTAATACTCAGGGAGCAGGTGTTTGTCCTGCTAGCCGTCATTGTGCTCGGAATCGGTGTTGCGATTACTGGCTTACTGCCGAGTGAATACGGCCTGTATTTCACCACCGTATTGATGTCTATTGGTTTTCACTATTATTACACTCTGCAGCAGTCTCTCACATTGCAATGGATCGAAAAAGAACGCTCTCCCGTGGTGCTCGGGAAGCTCTCTTCAGCTGCCTCTGTTGCAGCGCTAGTGGCTTTTGGCTGTGTTTGGCTGGGAATTGAATACTTTGAAGTTGAATACCGCTGGCTTTATCTGGCAGCTGGAGTTGCAGCGATTATATTGGGCATTGTCGGCTGGATAATATTCCCGTATTTCCCACATAAGGTGCCGCAAAGAAAGCACCTGCTGATGCGGCAACGCTATTGGCTTTATTATTCTCTGACTTTTATGGGCGGCGCCCGCAGGCAAATATTTGTGGTTTTTGCCGGTTTTATGATGGTCGAAAAATTCGGCTATTCCGCTGCTAATATCGCCTTGCTGTTTTTGATTAACCATGCGATCAACGCTATTGTCGCGCCAAAAATCGGTCACTTTATAGCCCGTTTCGGCGAGCGCCGAATCCTTACTCTGGAATATATCGGTCTGATTATTATTTTTACCGCCTACGCTTTTGTTGAAAGCGCCACCGTAGCGGCGGTTTTATATGTGCTGGATCACCTATTGTTCGCCATGGCTATTGCCATTCGCACCTATTTTCAAAAAATTGCAGATCCGGCAGATATCGCTTCAACTGCAAGCGTCTCATTCACTATCAATCACATTGCTGCAGTAGTGATACCGGCAAGTTTCGGTATTCTCTGGCTCTATTCGCCTGCCCTGGTTTTCCTTGCTGGTGCCGGAATGGCGGTGGCATCGCTGGTATTGGCAAGACTGGTTCCTAACAACCCCAGTGAAGGTAATGAAGTAATACAAAAGCTCCAGACTTTGAAATCAAAAGCCTGAAGCTAAAGGATTTTAAATATCTATTATGTATTACTCCTCCGGGTCGAATACATTTTCTATGGTTTGTTCAAAAATTCGTGAGATCTTGAACGCTAACGGTAAACCCGGGTCGTATTTGCCTGTCTCTATGGCATTTATTGTCTGCCTTGAAACCTGAAGTTTTTCCGCCAAACTAGCCTGAGACCATTGCCGCTCTGCCCGCAGTACTCTGAGTCGGTTTTTCATTGGTAGCGCGTCCTGGCAACGATATGCCCAATGACCCAGGCAAACAACATTACAGCTCCAGTTTTTTGTGAAGAAATCGGCGGCAGACCCACTTGTTCCAGTAATGGGTAGCCGATAAGAAAAAGCACTCCCACACCGAAACCTAATGCCAGGCCTTCCAATTCAATTTTTCGCATCATCTCATCCGCTTCGCGCAAAAAACGCAGAAACATAAACATACAAATTGTTCCAAGTATTGATGGCACGATGGCAACCAACCAACTGAGTGGTGCTGAAACATGGTCGCCTTTTAGCAACCAAGCGGCGGCGATGAGTGAGATAGCACATAGAATCGTCCAGTACAGAAACAGCTTCTGATTTTGTCGGTCTTTTTGTGTGCCAAAGTTGTATTTGCAGATATCCTTGAAGCTCCCACTGGAGGCGTCTTCTTTATTAAAATCATTCATTATGTCAATCCTCATTGTCTTTATGTAAAGTCATCTTGTCATTAAAGCCAGTGTATAGCTAACTTATCATACTGTCAAGCATGCTTTACCTTTAAGGATTACAGAAATAACCGTAAATCAATCTGTTATTTTCTTACGGGATTGTTTTAATTGGCCACGGCGGGTTTTTTGGTCGAGTCGTTTAAGTTTAGATGCGCGACTGGGACGGGTGGGTTTACGCTTTTTACGGGTAATGGTTACGCTATGTACAAGCTCAGCTAAACGGGCTAAAGCTGCCGCCCGGTTTTTTTCTTGGGTTCTGTATTGCGACGCCTTGATAACTACCACCCCATCCCGGGTGATACGGTGGTCACTGAGGTTTAGTAATTTTTCCTGATATAGTTCCGGTAGCGATGATCCTTTGATATCAAAACGCAAGTGAATAGCACTGGCCACTTTATTGACATTCTGCCCACCAGGACCGCCCGCGCGAATCGCGCTGAGTTCGATTTCAGTTTCGGGAATTTCTAGTTGATCTGTAATTTTTAGTGCTGCCATAAGCCTGCCAAGGCAATTCATCGGTAGCTTATTTTATACCTAAGCAAGCATTGTTGTTAATATAACGAGTGCTGCATGAGATCCCGGCTCGTAAGCCTCGGTCGCTACGCACATCCCTGTGCTCTCGCGACATTCGTGCATCCATGCACATCAAGACG
>QIKG01000022.1 GCA_003232965.1 Oceanospirillales bacterium | reverse complement strand
ACAAAAAACAAGCTGGGATTGACCCTGCGCGATTATGAGGGGGTTGCATCAACCCTGTGCGCCGGTTGCGGGCACGACTCCATAACCGCTGCCATCGTTCAAGCTTTCTGGGAACTGGATGCCCGCCCGGAAGAAGTCATAAAAATTTCTGGTATTGGTTGTTCGAGCAAAACCCCGGCTTATTTTTTAAGTGGCTCACATGGCTTTAATTCCGTGCACGGTCGTATGCCTTCAATTGCAACCGGGGCTATGGCCGCTAATCGCAATTTCTATTGTATCGGGCTTTCCGGCGACGGCGATTCACTCTCGATTGGTATGGGTCAGTTTGCCCATGTCATTCGCCGCAATTTGAATATGCTTTATATCATCGAAAATAACGGCGTTTATGGCCTTACCAAAGGTCAGTTTTCAGCCGCTGCAGACCCCGGCAGCACCAATAAAAAAGGTGATGTGAATCATCTGCAGGCCATCGATCCAGTATCCACCGCCATTACCCTTGGTGGTAGCTTTGCCGCGCGCAGTTTTTCCGGCGACAAAGACCAACTAGTACCACTGATTAAAGCCGGCCTGAAACACCGTGGCTGTGCCATCTTGGATGTGATTTCTCCCTGTGTTACCTTTAATAACCACGCTGGCTCTACCAAAAGTTACGAGCATGTACGGGAATTTTATCACCCAGCCATTCACACCGACTTTGTCCCGCCCAGCGAAGAAATCCGCGCTGCCTATGCTGACGGCGAAGCCATGCCAATTGAGTTACACGACGGCACCACCCTAGTGCTGAAAAAAGCCCATGCCGACTATGACCCAACTTCGCGGCAAAAAGTCTTACATTATCTGGAAGAACACCGCCTCAAGCAGCAAATAGTCACCGGCCTGTTATATATCAACGAAGACCTGCCCACTATGCACCAAGCCAACGATACCGTCCCTGAAGCGTTAGTGCGCCAGGACTATAAAGACCTGAACCCAGGCAGCGAGGCGTTGATAAAGCTACAGGAAAAAATGCGCTAGATAACTAAGATTTAGTTTTGGTAGCTTTCCGATTAAATAAATAGCCTCCATGCCGGGACAGCAGTATTTTAGTTAATTTTCATAAGTGGCATCATAAGCTCTGATCTGCATGTCCTTTCATCCTACTTTCATCCTCTAGGCCACTATCATTTCATCAGCACTGAACGCTTGAGCATTTATTAGGTCTGATAACTTTAATTAGTGTTAAAGTGTTGTTTCTGCGAAAAAAAAGGCTCCGGCCTTGTTAAATCAGGCGCCACCAACGAATGAATACTCGAAAAAACCATCATAGCCTCTATGAACTGCGCGAAGAGATTGCTAATGCCGTCACCCATGGCATCGGTGCGGTGCTGGGAGCTTTAGTGTTGTTGGTCATTATGGCCCTAACCCAACAAGACAGCATGCGACTGGCGGCAGCGATTACCTACGGCAGTAGTCTAATTTTGCTGTATGTGGCTTCCACCCTCTACCACTCGATTCCCGGGCAACGCGCCAAGCGATTTTTCCAGAAACTAGACCACGCGGCTATTTATGTTTTAATCGCCGGCACTTATACACCGGTTCTGCTTATCAGTATGAAAGGTGCATGGGGTTATACCCTTATGGGTATTATCTGGAGCATTGCAGTGTTTGGGGTTTGTTTTAAGCTTTTCTTCCACGACCGCTTTGAAAAACTTTCCCTGTTCAGCTATATCGCCATGGGCTGGATTGTAGTTTTTGCCGCCTCAGAGTTAATTATAAAAGTCCCCACCGGTGGCTTGCTATTCTTGCTGGCTGGTGGCCTCGCCTACACCCTGGGCACAATTTTTTACGCCAATGACCGCATTCCATACAACCATGCTATCTGGCACTTATTTGTGCTGGCTGGCAGTGTGCTGCATTTTGTGGCAATCTACAATTATGTTATGCCCTCAGCCGCAAGCCTTGCTTAATTTATGGATATGGAAAATAGACTGATAGAACTCGAGTCTCGTTTGGCATTTCAAGACGACCTTATTGAAAACCTCAACGAAGCCGTTATCCGCCAGCAACAACAAATAGAACGGCTCGAACTCATCAGCAAAACTTTAGCCGAGCGCCTGCGTGGTTTATCTGACTCTGCTGGCGCAGATGATGGCCCGGGGCATGAAGTCCCCCCACATTATTAACCTCCAACCCCAAGATTAGAAACACGTATGCTTCCCCTAACCCGCAGATAGGAACACGCATGCTGCACATGTTCTTGATCCCACAGCAAAACAAAAATAACCGCCGAACCTATGGGTGCGACTCATATTCTTCATTTCACTGCAAAACCAATAACATGCAGATCATATCGCGCCTCTACCTGCGGATTAGGACTCATTCCATATTGGACAAGGCTTGTACAAGTATGGTAGCGTGAGTGTCTGCAGTTTTTATGAGCGCGGGCTTTGCCCTGTGTGACGATAGGTGGGGCACCGATATCTCGACGTTGGATTATCCAGGGTCACATGAAGACTTGAGCTCTGGTCCATGGGGGTGCTATGTTGACGTATACAGAGGAGCGTCTGGGCTAGAGGGTGACTTTGATGCCTCTGGATTTTTCAATGTGTCAGTTTGGGGAGTCAGCCTTAGCTCAAGTATTTTTAGTTCATTCGGCCCTAGTTTTCTGAGTTCTGTTAAGGAGCTTGTAAATTGTGGCACATGGTGGGCATCTAATGAAGCACTTCAGTGTTGATGAAAAAAATATGAATATAAATTCAAAACAATTTGGTTTTTATTTCGTTGTGGCATTGGCAATGCTTGTGGTATTAGTTGTGCTTGGAAAAGATACCTTCAATCGCAAAATAGAAAGTACGGTAGCGAAAGTAAATGAAGCGCCACCAACTGACAACACAAACCTGACTTCGATTCAATCTATAGATACGATGAAAGATGGAATAGATGAGTCAGCAAGTGTAAAGAATATTGCGAGCTATATCACCCCAGAATACCTAGAAACAAATTGGGAGAATGAATTTGGTTGTGCTGCGTTCCGTGTGCCGAAGACCTATCAATGCAAACATCCTGAATTAGGAGCGAACAGCTATGAGGAAGCGATCTGGATGTTCGAAAATGGTTATCCATCAGAGAGTGAGCTTAGTTTCATGGAGGCGCTTAGCGACAATGACCTACTAACCCTTGCGAAACAAAAACATTGGCTCGCAAATCTTCTTCTCGCTCAGCGTGCCGCTGAGAAGTCTGACTCAGCTGGTGCGGGGGCTAGGTATTTTCGAAGAAGCTTAATGCAAAGAATAAGTCCGTATACATATCGAAAATGGGCCGATACCTTAGTTGAGAATGCCAATGCGAAAAGTTCAACTTGGGCGTACGAGAAAGCTGCAGAACGCTTACAAATCGCAAAATTATTAGGAGACTACCAAGCTGGGAAAGAATTGTATAAATTATATTACGAAGATTGGGGTGGCGGCGATCTTGATATAAATGTGGTCTCATCTATAAACGAATCAGCCTATTTGTTTCTGAGTCGATATTTTGGAACTATCCAAGACAATTGGCCCGTATCACCAAGGCCTGTAGGAAGGGGGTAGTAGTATATCCAATCCAGAGATGCGCAAGAAGGGGGGGCTACACCTGTTTTGATATACCGCTGCTATGCATCAAACGTTTAGCCTGCTTGAGCTAGGGAGCTTCATCTGGTATCGTGTTGGCTCCCCTGTCTGCTTTGTCAAGTATAGGTATCGGTGTTTTACCAATGTCTTTTGCACGTATCGCTAGTGTTCCCGCTTATTAAGTGGTCACATTAAAAGTTGAAGGCTATTCCTGTGTGCCTTCGGGGAATTGTTTGACGGATCCAGTCGTTCTAAGTTCATGACCGTTTCATTCGTTGATCAGGAACGACATCAAAGGCTATTTCAGGTATTTTATATTGGAGAAGATTTTTGGAGAAGATTTTTCATTCGCAAAAGTGATACCGCATGTTGCTATGCTCACACCATTCAATTCTGAATATGAAAAAGCGCATGCGTACAACTATTGAAATAATCAGTGGTGTAAAGCGCAGGATGAAACTGTTCATTCCCGCTGAAGAACTTCAAAATAAAGTCAATGGCAAACTGCGTATCATCAATAAGCATACAAAAGTTAAGGGGTTTCGCTCTGGAAATACCCCAAATTACATTTTGAAAAAGAAATTTGGTAAATCAGAGAGCTGTACCCCATCCGTAGGGCATGTATGGACGACTCCCATCAAGTAATTTTTTGGTTGAATTAATCCCCTGTGTCAGGATAGTTGATGCCTCTATCTGGGAATTGAGATTAATAGACAACAACAACTGCAGCTATAGGTATTTTCAAACCACTATTGAGCTTAAAGTGCTATCCTTTGGCTCCTCACATTTAACATCACTTTTTAATCACTTTATTGATAATATTTTGGAGATAAACATGAGCCATAGCGTTCCTCAAGTAAATTTTATGACCCGCGTTCGCGATGAAAGCATCGGCGGCGACAACCCCTTCCGCTGGCAGCCATTAAGCAGCAATGATATTTTTGCCGGTAAGAAAATTGTATTGTTTGCCCTGCCCGGCGCTTTCACCCCAACCTGTTCCACCTCTCACCTGCCCGGCTATGAAGCCAATTTTCAGGCCCTGCAAGACCAGGGCGTTGATGAAGTTTGGTGCCTAAGCGTGAACGACGCTTTTGTTATGTACCAATGGGGCCTTAGCCAGAAAGCCGACAATGTGCGCCTGCTGCCTGATGGTTCCGGTGACTTTTCCCGCTTGATGGGCATGCTGGTGAAAAAAGATAATGTCGGTTTTGGCCCGCGTTCATGGCGCTATTCAATGTTTGTGGAAGATGGCGTCATCACTAAAATATTTTCTGAAGATGGAATCACCGATGATGCACCTGCTGACCCGTTCGAGGTTTCCGATGCCGACACCATGCTCAACTGGTTGAAAAGCCGATAGGTAAATGCGCACAGTAGTCCTACTACTGCTATTCACTCTGGTCCCTGCGCCACTATTGGCGCAGGATGACCCGGTAGCGGGCTTTGCTGAGGTCCTGACTACTGATGCTGCTCTACGGAAATTGAAACAAGGGAAAGCTATTACCGCTAGCTTTGATTTCGAAACCAAGCCTCGGTCTGCCTCGATTTGGGGCGCCATCCGCATTCCGGCCTCGCCTCAAGTTATTATCAAGCTAATCCGTGATTGCCCTAACGCTCCCAGCTACCACAAAAAACTAAAGTTTTGCGAAATTATCAGTAGCGATGAAGATGGAGAAACCCTTCATCAGCAACTAAAAATCAACTTGTTCAGCCCACTGCTTGACTACACTTTTCGGGCACAGTATGGCGATAATACAATTCGTTATACATTAATTTCCGGGGATTTGAAAATTCTGCAAGGCGGCTGGAATATCTACCCCGATGCCGACGGCAGCCTGTTGGTCTATTTCATGAGTATTAAACCATCAGCACCTGTGCCTTTGTGGTTGGTCACGCGAATATTACAGTCAGACATTGTCAAAACATTACAAAAAATGCGCGAACTGCTGGCTTCAGAGGACAACGCCTGGTTAACTGATGAATAATTGAATATCGACCTTAGCTTCTCTGCTTTTTAATTTTTAGGCTGCTGCTCAAATAGGCATTCCAGAATCTAAGCGGCTTCCCGAGGTTGTTGAAAGGCCTCAAATGGGTGTGTTTTGCACTCGCTCATCCACCCTGCTCCTCAATCGCCTTGCGTTGTTTTTCTGCGGCTTGCTGTAAGGATTTTTCTACGCCCCGGGCCTTATCCAAAGCCTGAAACTGCTCTTCCATGACCCTTTGACTAGGTTTTTCTGGTGCGGCGCTGAGTTTGTCGCTTGCTGTGGCTCGCCACAGGCATTTAAAACCAGCATCAATAGTAGTAAATAAATGGATTTAAGCGCCGCTGATCTCATGCCTCATTATCCACTAGCATCTCAGCTTGTTGTTGCTCAACATCAACCCGTGGAGGGTCTATAAAACGAATGCGTTTACCAGCGTAAAATACATCTTTGAACTCTTCACGGGAAACTGCCACATAGCGGTCATTGCCGCCGATTTCAACCTGCGCACCTTCCCGCACTGCATAGCCTTCATCATCTACGCGCACCACCATGGTGGCTTTTTTACCCGTGTGGCAAATGGTTTTCAGTTCGCGCAAATGATCCGCCCAGGCCAGCAGGTACTTGCTGCCTGAAAACAGCTCGCCCTGAAAATCTGTGCGAATGCCATAGGCTAGCACCGGAATTTTTAGGCGATCTACAATTTCACCTAGTTGAAAAACTTGTTCTTTACTTAAAAACTGGGCTTCATCCACAAGCACACAATCAACCACCTGCTGCTCGCGCACGGCCTCGGTTCTCCAAAACAAATCATCATCGGCGCTAAAACTGGTCGCGGGGGCCTCCAAGCCAATACGGGATTTAATAATTCCACTTTCATTTCGATCATCCAGTATCGGTGTATATAGCAGTGGGTGCATACCGCGCTCACGGTAATTCCATGCAGATTGCAGCAGGGTTGTAGTTTTGCCAGCATTCATACTGGAATAATAAAAGTAGAGCTTTGCCATTGCCTGATCGTTACCCGAAAAAAGAAATTAATAAATCGCTCTCAATTCTACGCCAAAGCCTGTCACAATAC
>QIKG01000279.1 GCA_003232965.1 Oceanospirillales bacterium | reverse complement strand
ACGGCTTGTTCACGCATTTCCAACAACTGCCAGTCGGGCATCTTGCGTTTGTTAGCGCGTTGGTCAAGTCTAAACAGTTGATAGCGCCCGGCCTCAGCATTTGCCAACGACTCCAGCGCCGGTGTAGCGCTACCCAGAACCAACGGGCAGTTTTCCAGGCTGGCGCGTTTTACGGCCACATCACGGGCATGATAGCGCCAGTGGTCCTGCTGCTTATAGGCGCTGTCATGCTCTTCATCGACCACAATCAGGCCCAGTTCCGGTAGTGCGCTAAACAATGCCGAGCGAGTCCCAATAACCACTCGCGCCTCGCCACTGGCGGCAAGATACCAAGCGCGATAGCGTTCACCGTCACTTTGGGCAGAGTGTACCAGTACAGGCTCCAGCCCTAATCGTTGTTGCACCCGGCGCTCTAATTGCGGTACTAGGCCAATTTCGGGCACCAGAAAAAGCACCTGTTGCTTGCGCTTCAATACCTGCTTTGCCAGTTGTAGATAGACTTCGGTTTTGCCGCTACCGGTTACCCCATACAGTAAGTGCGTAGCATAACGGCCCAGGTGTTGGCTAATACCGGTGAGTGCTTGGTGTTGCTCACTGTTAAGCTTTGGACCCTGCGCTGCCTCAAGCTGTACGGCGGCAGCAGCTGGGCATGTTTCCAACCAACCTTTGGCAAGTAGTTTACGCAGTACTGAGCGCCAGTCACTGTTTTCAAAATGAGTCGCCAAACTGGCAACCGATGCCGGTTGTGCAAGCGCCTGCAATAATGCTGCTTGACGCGGTGCGCGCATAAGTAATTTTTGCTGATCCTGCGCCAAACCATCAGCAGTTAACCGCCAGCTTTCACTCAACGGCGCAACAACGGGTGACGGGCCTCGCAACAAGGGTGGCAAGGCGGTCGCCAGGATTTCTCCCGGTGGATGATGGTAGTAAGTCCAACACCAGATCATTAATTGCCATAATGCCGGGTTCCACGCTGGCTGTTGATCAATAATGCTTTCCAGACTCAGCAGCTTGCCTTTTGGCACATCAGTGGAATCACTGATTTCAACCACCCAGCCGATTTTTTTCTTGCCAGCAAATTTCACTTCCACCCTACAGCCCAGTGTTGGTGTGCTCATACCCATAGGCACGCTGTAGTCAAACAATCGATTCAGCGGCACTACCAATGCTAGGCGGGCGATGATGAGAGAATTATCAGGCACGGGGCTTTCCTGTAAACTGGGGCTTCTTAAAACCACAGAGAGGATTCACTATGGGAATGGCTAAAGAATTTAAAGATTTTGCCATGAAAGGCAATGTCGTTGATATGGCGGTTGGTATCATTATTGGTGCTGCTTTTGGCAAGATTATTTCATCACTGGTTAAAGATATTATCATGCCACCGATCGGAGTGATGATGGGAGGCGTAGATTTTAGCAAACTCTCATACACACTCAAAGAGGCACAAGAGGGTGCTGATGCAGTATTGATGAATTACGGTTTGTTTATCCAGAATATACTCGACTTCATCATTGTCGCTATCGCTATATTCATGATGATTAAAATGATGAACAATATGCGCAAAAAAGAAGAAGAAGCACCGGCGGCGGCGCCAGAGCCAGGGGTTGAAGAAACTTTGCTGACGGAAATTAGAGATCTTCTAAAGAAAGATTAGTCTTTCAAGCTTAGTTTTTCACCAAGGCAATAAAAAAAACCCGCAGTTAGCGGGTTTTTTATTAATGCCTGATCAATTAAATTATTAATTAATTAACTCTACAGCTTCCTTTGCAGTTTTTACTTGCTTAAATCTTGTGCAAACATAGGTTTATTCGCCATTAAACGAGTAGCATCTGCAAGAATCCGGGCGGTTTCCTCGAGGATTAGATCTGGCAATTCTTCTTCATCGGCCTCATCTTCGTCTGCGGCTGCATCTGAACCATCATCACCAGTATCAACCTCATCGCCCTCACCTGTAGCAGTAATAGCTTTAAGTTCCGGATTTCTCTCGGCAGTATCTGCTGCATTACTTTCGATTTTGGCCTCAGCGAGCTCTTCAGATTCAGCACCATCTTCATTTTCGTCTTCATCTACAGGAATGGGCAAACCATGCAGCAAGTAACGCTGCTCTTTACGCTGTTTGCGTTTGGCTTCATTTTCTTTTCTTTCTGTGCGCCGGCCATCTTCCAGCAGGCTAACCGTTTTCCGATTCTTGTTTTCTTTGTACTCTTCTATATCTTCATAAATCCAGGAAAACTCTTCACTGCTGCTCAGGCGTTCACGGTAACGAGCGTCCAATACCGCAAGTACAGGCGCTACCCGGTTAACCGGTTTGTAGTCAGCTTTTTCGATCTGCGTCCAAGGCAACGCATTAGTCAATGCGCTTTCGCCAAAGTCTGCGGCATCGCCCGGTGTTGGAAAACTGATATCAGGGGTGACTCCGCGATTTTGGGTGGAACCGCCATTAACCCGGAAAAACTGTGCCATGGTCAACTTTAATTGACCTAAGCGTTTTTTATCGCCAGGCGAATAATCATCCAGATTCACCAGGTTTTGCACAGTACCTTTACCGTAAGTCGGCTCACCAACTACCAGACCGCGTTGATAATCTTGAATAGCCGCGGCAAATATTTCGGATGCCGAAGCACTGAAACGATTAACCAGCACCGCCATCGGACCATCCCAGGCCACGCCCGGATCATCGTCGCGTTCCAGTGAAATACGACCACGCGAATCGCGCACTTGTACCACTGGCCCCTGATCGATAAACAAACCTGTTAGGGTGGTTGCTTCAAGCAAGGAACCGCCACCGTTGCTGCGCAGGTCAATCACCAAGGACTCGATACCTTCGGCTTTCATCTCATCAATCAGTTTTTTTACATCACGGGTAGAGCTGCGGTAATCTTTTTTGCCTTCGGCACGACCGCGAAAATCCAGGTAAAACACCGGTAGGTCAATTACCCCGATTTTGGTAATACCTTCACCCTGAGGAATTTCAATAATCCGACTTTTTGCCGCCTGCTCTTCCAGTTTAACTTCATTGCGCAGAATTTCAATAACCTTACTCGCACTGCCCTCGCCACTGTCTGCGGGTAATACTTCCAAACGCACATAAGTGCCTTTTGGACCGCGAATTAAATCGACCACATCGTCAAGACGCCAGCCAATAACATCAACCATTTTACCTTCACGCCCCTGGGCAACACCGGTTATCCGGTCTTCGGCCTTGAGTCGTCCGTCTTTTTTTGCCGGCCCGCCGGGTATAACCCGAGCAATTGAGGTGTATTCATTTTCCCGCTGCAACAATGCACCGATGCCTTCCAGTGAGAGCTTCATTGAGATATCAAAATTCTCTGAGCTTCGCGGCGACATATAAGCCGTATGTGGCTCTACTGCCAAGCTGACGGCATTCATAAAATACTGAAACACATCTTCTTCGTTCAGTTCGCTGATGCGTCGATCCAGGTTGGTATAGCGATCATCTAGAGTTTTGCGGATTTCTTCTTCGTCTTTATCGGTGAGCTTTAACCTCAGCCAGTCATTTTTGACGCGCTTACGCCATTGCTCGTCCCAGGCTTTACTGTCAGCGATCCACGGGGATTCAGTACGGTCAAACTGGAATTCTTCATCTATGTTGAAATCCATCGGTATTTCAAGTTGTTTGCGAACAAACTGGATGCGGTTTTTAACCCGCAACACATACAGATTAAAAATATCAAAAGCCACATCGAGGTCGTCATGGCGTAAAGCATCATCCAGCTTCAGGCGCCATTGTTCCATTCCGGCAATATCAGCGGATAAAAAATAAGCCCGATTCGGATCCAGAGTCTCGATGTACTGATCAAGTATTTGACTGGATAGTTCATCATCCAACTGCACATCTTTGTAGTGCCAGTTGGTCAGAAAACTAACCGCTAAATGAGCCGCATAGCGCTGATTCATGCTTTGTTTGAGTAACAGCTCGCCGTCTTTATTATCACCACTGCTTGGCAATGCCAATGTTGATGTTATCGGCAACAGCGATAGCATCAGCCCGGTGAGTAAAATGAGGCTGGATTTCTTAAACCGATTTATTTGCACTAATTCAATTCCTTAAATTTTATTATTTCGATTTTATAAATTAATTATTGAGATTGTTTAAGGCCGACAATCGACCGAAAATATTCTCTAATATCCCTTAATGTAGCATAAGACCGCAACTTTGCCATCAGGTTTCAAGATATTCGTCAAATTCGTCAAAATGCCCTGATTCGCCGACAGACAGTGAAGCGACGATATAATATATCTGTTGGCGTTATCCGCCAATAACCCCTTCAGCCTGAATATCGGCATGATAGGACGAGCGCACCAACGGGCCACTGGCAACATGGGAAAAATCCATCTTATTTCCCAGTTCCGCAAGATATGCAAATTCATCGGGTGTCCAGTAACGCAATACCGGATGATGATGACTGGTAGGCTGCAGATACTGGCCTACGGTGATCATATCAACCTGGTGATCTTTTAAATCCTGGAACAAGGCCTCTACCTGCGCAAGATCCTCACCCAGGCCGAGCATAATGCCCGATTTTGTGGGGATTTCCGGATGCCGCTGTTTGAAGGCTTTCAGTAATTCTAACGACCATTGATAATCGGCACCGGGACGAACATTCCGGTATAGCGGTGCTACCGTTTCCAGGTTATGGTTAAACACATCGGGCGGTGCCTGATCGAGAATATCTAGCGCGCGCTGCATGCGTCCTTTGCCGCGAAAATCTGGCACCAGGATTTCAATTTTAATATCCGGGCTGGCAGCTCTCACCTCGCGGATACAATCGGCATAATGCTGGGCGCCGCCATCTAGCAAATCATCGCGATCTACTGAGGTAATCACTACATATTTCAATTGCATGCTGGCGATAGTTTCTGCCAACTGTGCAGGTTCGTTGGTATCAACAGCTAAGGGCCGCCCATGGGCCACATCGCAAAACGAGCAACGCCGGGTACAGACTTCTCCAAGAATCATGAAAGTTGCTGTGCCTTTACTGAAGCACTCATGAATATTAGGACAAGAGGCCTCTTCACAAACGGTAACCAGACTATTTTCGCGCAGCCGTGATTTCAGCTTTGCGACGGCATTGCCCAGCGGTAAACGCACGCGAATCCAGTCGGGTTTGCGTAGAACTTCAGCACGCTCAAATTTTGCCGTGTTGCGACTGATTTTATCCGCACCGAGCTCTTTAACCAGCGCCTCTACCACCTGTGGCGGGGTATCTGCCAATGTTATTGGTATCGGGCTACGCCCGTTTTTATCATTCATTATCTATCAATTCCTGATCTGTCAATTCCTGATCTGCCAATTCCTGCGGCCAAAACCAACACGCCGCCGTAATTTAATTCTTCTAATAACTTACCCACCAGCACCGACTTCACTCTGCTCAGGCTTAGTTCGCCCCGGTTTTGCGCGGGCACCTGGTCAATCATCTGGGTGATTTCCAGACCCTGAAAACCGCAGGGGTTGATCCGTGCAAACGGTTCGGTATTCATGTCAATATTCAGCGAAAGCCCATGAAAACTACAGCCTTTGCGAATTCGCAGGCCCACTGCGGCAATTTTTGCAGCGCCGACATACACCCCTGGTGCGCCCGGACTCCGCTCTGCCTGAATTTCAAAATCGGCCAATGAGTTGATTATCGCTTGCTCAATAGCATGGACCATATCGCGAATCGATAGCTTACGCCGGCGAATATCGAGCAGCGGGTAGGCGATCAGTTGACCGGGGCCATGATAAGTAACCTGTCCACCACGGTCGACCTGCAAGACGGGAATATCGCCTGGCGCGAGCAAGTGCTCTGCTTTACCTGCCTGTCCCTGAGTGAACACCGGCTGATGTTCGAGCAACCAAAGCTCATCCGGGCTGTTTTCATCCCTGTTGTCGGTAAATTGCTGCATGGATTCCCAGACCGGCTGGTAATCACGCATACCCAGATCACGAACCCCGAGGGTATTCATCTCATAAGCTGAAACCGGGCGTATAACACCGCTCATAAACTTCTACAGCGCCATTAGTACTTCTTCACTATCGGTCAGAGCTTGATAGATAGTGTCGAGCTGCTTGCGGGAATCAGCCATGACCCTGACCGTAACCGACAAGAAATTTCCTGCCTTGCTGGGTCGGGTGGTGACTGAAATAATTTTATCAGCGCTAACATGGTAATGCCAGAGTATCTGAATTTCGGCCCATGGCCTTGATTGCTATTTCGGTTGGAAACTTGAGGATTTCTTCTTCTTTTTCATGCAATGCCTCAGCTTCAAGGTGTTTGCTATCACTCATCAGAGTCTCCAAACAGTCCACCAACCCATAAGCGGATGCTGTCGTAACTACGACCAAAAAACCCGGCTTCGGCGATATCGCTCATGGCCAGCAATGGGCGAGAACCAATTTCCTCGCCATCCAAAAAAACCTGTAGTTTACCTAGTGGCTGGCCCTTACTGATGGGAGCTGACACTTCCGGAGTTACCCTAGCATCTAGGGAGTCGTAGCGGCCGCGCTGGATGGTGACGAAAAAATCCTTAGCAATACTCAGTTGTATTTCTTTAGACTCCCCTTTCCATACCACCGCCTCGGTAATCTGCTGATCTGCCTGATACAGTTGATGGGTTTCAAAGAAGCGAAAACCATAATTAAGCATAGCCTGGGCATCCGCCGTACGGGCTTTTTGGCTATCGGTGCCCATAACTACGGCCAACAGGCGCATACCCTTCCTGATGGCAGAAGCTGTCAGGCAATAGCCCGCCGCTTCTGTGTGGCCTGTTTTCAGACCGTCCACCGACGGGTCGCGCCACAACAAAGTATTGCGGTTGTGCTGGCGGATTTTATTGAAGGTAAATTCTTTTTCCGAATACCAAGCGTAATAAACCGGAAACTCGGCAATAAGCGCGGTAGACATGGTGGCAATATCGCGGGCAGTGACATAGTGCTCAGGATCCGGCAAGCCAGTCGCATTTACAAAGTGACTGTTAGTCATGCCTAATTCAACCGCATAATGATTCATCATGCTGGCAAAGGCATCCTCGGTACCGGCAATATGCTCGGCCAGTGCCACCGAGGCATCATTGCCGGACTGAATAACCATGCCCTTGATGAGGTCTTCAATGCTGACCTGTTTACCAACCTCGATAAACGTGCGCGAGCCTTCGGTACGCCAAGCTTTTTCGCTGATGGTGGAAATATCAGTCAGTGCCAGCTTACCCTGCTTTAATTCATTAAAAACCACATAACTGGTCATTAACTTAGTAATGCTGGCTGGGTCTACGCGTAAATCAGCATCTTTTTCAGCGAGGATAGCACCACTCTGAAAATCCTTCAGAAAATAGCTTTTTGCGTTTAATTGCGGTGCTGCAGGCATAGATGCCCTGGCCGGTTTTACCGTGCTTGTTGAGCTTTTTTCCTGGGCTATCAGCGATACTGGCACAGCAAGAGCGGTTAATAAAAACACCAGTAGCAACAAGACATGGCCTTGTTTATGCACCAGAGTATTGAGTAATTTATTGGTCATCATATTTGTATATAGCGAATAGAGTGCTATCTTACCTTATTACCTAGATCCTGCAAGTGATCGTGCTTAGGCAGTGCACCAACAGTAGGCGCTCTTAGGCGAGATATTGATTTGTAGAGTGAATAATAAATTGAGTGGGATCCTCATTGTGATTACCAAAAAGTTTCATTTGCTATACGGATCAAGAGCTTGTGCTGAGTGAGTGCGAGCACTTGCAGGATTTAGGTATTAGTTGCCAACACGATGGGGGCGACCGAGACCAAGTTCAATGATTTTCTGTTCATAGCGCCAGGCTTTTTCACTGTCAGTGATGGGGCCGACGCGTACCCGCCAGACCTTTTTGCCGCCACTGCGAGTTTTTTCTACGCTGACTTTTTTCAATCCGGCGTCCTCCAGCTGCGCTGCAACCGCTTTACCGGCATGCTTGGAGCTGTAAGCACCGATCTGATAGAGCACATTACTTACACCACCGGAATGTGTTTTGTTCTTGGCAAAAGTAATGCTGCGAACCTCTACCCGTGCCGTACCGCTGCGGTCGACACCCAACAAAACAGCCGCACCATAGGAAAGGTCGATAATACGATCAGCATGAAAAGGGCCACGATCATTGATTTTTACGATTAGTTTTTTACCGTTATCCAGATTAATCACTTCAGCGTAAGTCGGCAGCGGCAGTGACTTATGGGCAGCAGTAGCGACATACATATCATAGACCTCACCGCTTGATGTTTTGCGTCCATGAAATTTCTGCCCATACCATGAAGCCATACCTTTCTCGTGGTAACCCTCCGCAGTAGGTAGCAGCGTATAAGTTTTGCCAAGCACGGTGTAGGGCGAATGATTACCGTAGCGGGCGCGAGGTTCCGGCCGCGGCTTGAGCACTTTTACGTCTTTAGCATGGAGTTTTTTTGCGGGTGGGCCATCGCTTTGATTGTCGGGCTTGCCTTTGCCGCCACAGGCGGCCAACAGGCTTGCCAGCAAGATTGCCGGCAACAGCCATTTGAGTGCTTTAAACCTGTCAGACATCATAGCTGTGCATCACGGCCGGCGCGCAGCTCTTCACTTAACTGTTTGACTACCATTGCGTACATCCGGCTGCGGTTGTAACGGGTTATTACATAAAAATTGTGAAAGGTTAGCCAATAATCATTGCCGGCTTTCTGTTCAAGGACAATCAAGTTAGCTGGAGTATCGCCAGTAACCTCACCGACGGCAGAGTAACCCTCGGCCTGATAAGCAGCCACTGTAGATGCCGGCTTACCCATTTTTGATTTTTTCTTGGGCGCCGCCGTTGCTGCAACTTCTGCTGGTAACGCAATCAGCTCACCTTTACGCCAATGATGGGCATTAAAATAATTCGCTACGCTGGCAATGGCATCTACGCGGGAACCCCAAAGATCCCTACGACCATCGCCATCACCATCCAGGGCATAAGCTCGATACGAGCTGGGCATAAACTGCCCGAGCCCCATAGCCCCAGCATAACTACCTTTAATTTCGTATAACGCCAGGTGCTCTTCCTGGCTGAGCAGTAAATACTCCACCAGTTCTTTTGAGAAAAATGTTTTACGGGTTGGATGATAAAAAGCCAGCGTCATCAATGCATCCAGCACCTTGTAATTGCCGAGGATGCGGCCATAGTAGGTTTCCACACCGATAATCGCTACGATTATTTCTTCATCAACTCCAGACTTATCAGCAGCATCACTAATGGCTTTCTGGTTGGCTTTCCAGAATTCCAGCCCTTCACTGACCCGTTGATCGGTCATAAAGATGGGGCGATAGGTATGCCAAGGCTTCGATTCTGCGGTACGAGTATAAATGTCCAGAATTTTTTGTTTATACACGGCTGCCGCCAGAATTTTTTCTACTTCTGCCTGTGACCGGTTGCTACAATTCTCTCGACCAATTCGTCCTGACCGGGGTGTTTTTTCTGCGAGATTGCATTGCTGCTGTATAAACCCAGCACCAGGAGACTGATTATTAATACGGTTTTATTCACAAACATATTCCTTTTAATAAAAAAACAAACTAATTTATTCTATCTCAGCGGATAAAGCGCCGATGACCCCAGGCTGACATAATCAGACCAAACCCAGCCAATAGCGTAACCACTGATGTTCCGCCATAACTGATCAACGGCAAGGGCACACCCACCACCGGTATAATTCCCGTGATCATGCCGCCATTTACCATCACATACACAAAAAATATCATTGCCAGACTACCACAGAGCAAGCGTGAAAATGTGTCCCTGGCATGGCTTGCCAAATACAGGCTGCGGCCAATAATAAATAAATATACCGCCAGCAGCAGCAAAACACCCAGCAAACCAAATTCTTCGGCCAGTACACCCATGATAAAGTCGGTGGTATGTTCCGGCAAAAACTCAAGCTGGGACTGGGTTCCCTGCATCCAGCCTTTACCATTAAGACCGCCCGAACCCACTGCAATTTTGGACTGGATGATATTCCACCCATGCCCCAGCGGGTCAGATTCAGGATTGATAAATGTGCGTACCCGATTGCGCTGATACTCATGCATAAACAGCCACATAATCGGTGCAGCAGCAGCTGCTAAACCTGCAAACGAAAATATCACCCGCCAACGAATACTCACCCGCCAACGAATACCCGCAAGAAAAAGCACAAACACACCACTCATACCAACCAATAGTGCAGTTCCTAGATCCGGTTGGCGGATAATTAACAGCATGGGCAGCATGATAATAACTACAGCAACCAGCACCTCCCGCAAGCCCGGCGGTAACAATTTGTTGTGTAACCACGCGGCCACCGTCATCGGCACCACCAACTTCATTAACTCAGAAGGCTGGAAACGGACCACCGATAAATCCAGCCAACGGTCTGCGCCCCGACCTTCTCCAAAAACAGCCGTTGCCAGCAACAATAACATTCCCAGAAAATAAAGCCAGAGTGACCAGTGACGAAATAATCGGGGTGGCAATAGGGCGATAAGCAATAGACCGGCAAAGCCGATACCCAGGCGAATCGCTTGATTAGTAACCAGCCGTTGATTACCGTCGCTGGCGCTGTAAAGAACAAACAAACCTGCTATCGATACCAGTACCAGCGCCACTAACAAGGGATAATCCAGTCGCGGCCGGCTGACCCAGCCGGGAATAAGGGATGGTTTCATCATTCGATTCATCATTCGACCGGCACCCTTTGCGCGAGACTCTCGCTGCTGGCAGCTTCAACTTGATCGGCTGTGAGCAGCCATTGATCCAATAAAATTCGAGCGATAGGTGCAGCCGTACTGGAACCGCCGCCTAAGGAGTGCTCGATAATGATTGCCACAACTATTTTAGGTGCTTCAGCGGGCGCCCAGGCAACAAACAATGCGTTATTGCGCAGGCGAGGATCAATGGTTTCGGCATCGTATTTTTGGTCTTTTGCCAGTTTGAACATCTGAGCTGTACCGGATTTCCCGGCAATACGATAAGTTGCGCCAATGCTAATCTTTCGCGCCGTACCCGTCGCACTGTTGACCACATCCTCCATACCCGCACGAACAGCAGCCCAGTTTTTAGGATCGACTACCGGCACCAATGTGGCCTCACTGGCTGGCAACCAGTCGGTGCTTTTATGGCCGTATTTTTTTAAGCCGAGAAGCAAACGCGGGGTAAAGCGTTTGCCATTCATTGCAAGAGTTGCTGTGGCACTTGCCAATTGTAGTGGAGTTGCCACATTATAGCCCTGACCAATGGCAGCAATCACCGTTTCACCCGGGTACCAGGGTTGGTCAAAATGCCCTCGTTTCCACGCACGGGATGGCAATATACCCACGCCTTCACCATATAAATCAATACCCGTTTTTTGTCCAAAACCAAACATCTGGATGTAATCGTGCATTGCATCAATGCCCAATTTGTATCCCAGTTCATAAAAATAAGTATTCACTGATTGGGTCAATGCCGCGCGAACAGTTACCCAACCATGCCCACCTTTTTTCCAATCACCATAGGGGCGGGATACTTTTGGCAGGTAATATTCCCCGGACGAAAATATCCGCGTATCAACATTTACCATGCCCCCCTCAAGCCCGGCAAGGGCAACAAAGGGTTTAAAAGTAGAGCCCGGCTCATAACCACCCTTCAATGCTCGGTTAAATAGTGGGCGATCAGGCGCATTAAGAATGCGGCTGTAATCCGACTGGGTAATGCCATTCACAAACAAATTTGCATCAAAGCTCGGCTTGCTCACCATTGCTAAAACATCGCCATTGTTTGGGTCGATGGCAACCACTGAACCGGAATAGTCTCCCAGCGCTTCCCAGGCCGCCAACTGCAGGCGAGAATCAATCGTCAGGATTAAATCCTGCCCGGCTTCAGGGTCCTTTTTTTCGAGCACGCGCAATACCCGGCCCTGGGCGTTGGTTTCAATTTTCTGAAACCCACTTTGGCCGTGTAACAGCGCTTCACGGTAATTCTCAACCCCGGTTTTGCCAATATGGGTATTGTCTAGATAATTATCCTGGTCAAGTTGTTTTAAATCACCTTCATCAATCCGACCTACATAGCCGGTTAAATGCGTCATTGCCTCGCCACCGGGATAGTAACGAGTGAGATAAGGGGTAATTTCCACCCCGGGAAGCCGGTGTCGGTTTACCGCTACCCGACTGACCTCCTGCTCGCTTAACGACAAGCGCAAGGATACCGGACGAAATGCTTTCACTTGTTGAATCTTACGCAAAAATCGATGGCGTTGAGTTGGGGTAATGACGATTAATTTTTCCAGCTCAGCCAGGGTGATTTCGAGTGCTGCCTGCCGGGAAATCCTTTTCCCCGAAGCCTTGGGACGAGCTAGCCTTTCTGCAGTAATTTCTAATCGGTAGGCGGGTTTATTTTCTGCCAACAACACCCCATTACGGTCATAAATCATGCCGCGACTGGGCGCTACAACCTGCACCCGAATCCGATTTTTATCTGCCTGTGCCTGAAAAGAGCCATGTTTCCAAACCTGCAGGTAAGTAAAACGCAGGGCTAACAAGACTAGCGCTAAAAGAATGAGAAAAAAGGCAAACATCGCGCGGGAGCGGAATAATGATTTTTCCGCATGCTCATCTTTAATGTGATGGTAGCCCGCCATGCTTTGTTAGTTTCGCTGGCTCAGCTGGCGCAGCCTGCTGAGGAAAACAAACATTATGGGCCATATCAGTGCGCCTATAATCGCCGGCACCCATAAGTAAAAGTCGAGGCCGTGCTCACCGCGTAATAATAAAACCCAGAGCAGAATAAAGCGTTCATTCAGCAACAATAAGAAAACCGTCAGCATTTGTCGCAAAGGCGAGGAGAACCGAATTCTGGACGAGAATTTGGCCATCAGAAACATCAACACCACCCACTGCAGTGCGTGTAAACCGATCAGACTGGACAATAAAATGTCTGCCAACAAACCCAGTAAAAACACAAAACCAAGACTAACCGGCCGTGAGCCCTGTAATGACATATAGATCAACAACAAGGAAACCCACGGCGGACGGAAAGCCTCCAAATTATCAGGCAGGGGCAATAAAGTTAGCAGCAGGCCCAGACCCAGCAACATATAAAACAGGCTTTGCTTCTCGCGCGGAGCATTCATCGGTTATCACTCCCAGCGCTTGTATCGGTTTCTGGGGGTTTCGGGTCTGCACTTGGTAAGGCTGCGGATTCAGTGTTGTCTTCCGCGCTGTCTACCGTGTTGCCTTCCGTGGGTTTTTCGGTCTTTTTTTCGGGAAACAATACCAATACTTCGCGGGCCCGATCCAGTCGAGCCAATGGTCGCGCCCACACGCGGGCAAAAGGATGCCCCGGGCTTCGCTCTACCGACATCACCCGGGCAACAGAGTATCCCGCTGGAAAAAGCTGCCCCATTCCAGAGGTCTGCAATAGATCGCCTTGTTTAATGTCGGCATTAATGGATACATTGGGCAACATCAAGATGGAAGTATCGCCGGTTCCGAAGGCGATCGAGCGCATGCCTGTGCGCGCTACTTGTACTGGCAGGGCATGATCCGGATCAGAAATTAGAATAATCTCAGCCGTTTCCGGGCTGGCAATATCCACCTGGCCCATTACCCCGCCCGCATCCAGAACAACCATGCCTGCAAAGACACCATCATTTTGCCCTCGATCCACAATAACCTTATGGGAATAAGGGTCTAAATCTATATGCAGTAATTCTGCCACCAAGGTGTTGACCCGCAAACCACTGCGTGCACCCAATAGGGAACGCAATCGCCGGGCTTCATCTTCAAGCGTACTCAGTCGGCTTAACTTAACCTGCTGGCGTAACAGGCGATCCTCCAGATTTTGGTTGGTAGTCTGCAAGTCTTCTCTGGCCGTCAGGTTTTTGCCGATCGCCTCGAACATTTCAACCGGCAGACTAACTAACATCTGCACCGGTGATACCAGCGTGGCAAGAGATGCTCGAACTTTTTGGTTATATGCGCCCCGCTGATCCAACGCCATTAACAACACAGCCGCAAGGCAATATGCCATCAACCTGGCGGTTGAAAAGCCATTGCGGGTGAACAGACTGGGAGAATTTCGATTTATTGACGGAGACACAGCAAGCTCCGTGTTGGTATCAGCATTAGGCTAGCGCTTGCTGGCATCGGGTTAGAGTGAGAAAAAATCTCCACGATTTTGATCCATTAATTCCAGTGCCCTGCCACCGCCTCTGGCAACGCAGGTTAACGGGTCTTCGGCAGCTACAACCGGCAGGCCGGTTTCTTCGGAGATCAGCTGATCCAGACCATACAGCAGCGCACCCCCACCCGTCATGACGATACCGGTTTCGGCAACATCGGCGCATAATTCCGGCGGGGTTTGCTCAAGCGCTACTTTTACAGCCCCTAAAATGGTATACAGTGACTCATTTAAAGCATCCATAATCTCGTTACTGTTAATCGTGAAGCGCTTGGGTATACCCTCAGCCAGATTACGCCCGGAGACCTGAATTTCTTTGATTTCATCCATAGGTGAAGCGCAGCCAACTTCCATTTTGATTCTTTCTGCGGTTGTTTCGCCTATGAGCGTGCCATAATTACGCCGCACATAATTTATGATATCTGCATCAAACTGATCGCCACCGGTGCGGATGGAATTTGAATAAACCAGTCCGTTAAGGGATATCACGGCAATTTCGGTAGTGCCGCCACCGATATCCAGAACCATTGAACCGCGCGCCTCATTTACTGCAATTCCGGCACCAATTGCTGCCGCCATAGGCTCTTCGATAAGAAATACTTCGCGTGCACCCGCACCTTCTGCCGACTCTTTAATAGCCTTACGCTCAACCTGAGTAGAACCACAAGGCACACACACCAGCACCCGGGGGCTGGGGCGTAAAAACTTGGAACTGTGAACTTTTCGGATAAAGTGCTGCAGCATTGCCTCAGTCATATCAAAATCAGCAATAACACCGTCTTTCAGTGGTCTGACTGTGTGTATATTGCCTGGGGTACGACCCAGCATGTTTTTAGCCTCGGTACCCACCGCTGCAACCACCTGCGGTGTACCAACCCCGCGCACACCGCGGGTAGCGACCACCGATGGCTCATTTAAAACCACACCCTGACCGCGCACAAATATCAAAGTATTGGCGGTTCCAAGGTCGATGGAAAGGTCGTTGGAAAACATTCCGCGTAGGCTTTTAAATATCATCATTAGAAGAAACCGCTGTAAAAAGAGCCTTAATTTAGCAGTTATTGACCAATATTAGCAAGCTCGAAACCAACTATTTTCAAGCTTTAGCGAATGATTTTACAAAATAACCCGATTCTGCAAATAAATACCGCTAAATCTAGGCAATTACTTGCTAGTCAACCACTCTGATATTAATAATATTTACTCAAAATCAACACCTACAAGCGACATCTGCGCTAAAATGGCGGCAGAATTTATTTCCGGCACAAACCAGCATCAGCATAGACCTCGATTTGGATCGAACAGTCACACTGGCAGAGGCGATTGCCTAAAACCCAACATTCAGGATTTCAAGCTATGTCTGCACTTATTTGCGGTTCACTCGCCTATGACACCATCATGGTGTTTCCCGACCGTTTTAAAGAACACATACTGCCCGATAAG
>QIKG01000113.1 GCA_003232965.1 Oceanospirillales bacterium | reverse complement strand
TTTCAGTATAAGGATGACAGGGGTTATTGAATAATGCCTCGTTTTCTGCCTGCTCCAGCAATTCTCCCTGATACATAACACCGACAATATCGGCGATAAACTGGATCACTGCAAGATCATGTGAAATAAATAGCATAGTAAAACCCAGTTCGGCCTGTAATTCCCGTAGCAGGTTAAGGATTTGCGCCTGAATGGGGGCATCCAATGCTGATACCGGCTCGTCTGCGATCAGAAAGCTGGGCCGACAGGCAAGTGCCCGGGCAATCATTACCCGTTGTTGTTGCCCGCCAGAAAGTTGATGTGGGTAACGGGCAGCTAAAGACTGACTGAGTCCGACCAGTTCGAATAAATTTCGTAATTGTTGCTTCCGTTGTATGGCCGTGCCGATTTTATGTAGATTGAGCGGCTCCAAGATGGCACTGTCTATCCTTTGTCGGGGGTCCAGTGCTGCCAGAGGGTTTTGAAAGATCAGTTGTATGTGCTGGCGCTGTGCTCGAAGTTCAGCTTGGCTGAGAGTGTGAATAGCTTGACCGTTGATCCACACCTCACCGGCATCCAGCTTAATCAGTCGAAGTAACGCCAGTGCTAGGGTTGATTTTCCACTACCGGATTCGCCTACAAGGCCATAGGTTTTTCCCGCCGGAATAATTAAATCCAAATTGTTCAGGCCAACCCGTGGGGCTTGCTTGTTATAGGATGGCCAGAGCTTCATCAAGCCCCTGGCGTGTACCCCGGTTGATGTATCGACAGACTTCATTTTCTCACCGCTGATAAAGGCCTGGGGTTGAAGCAGGCAAACTGCTGGCTTTTCTCCAGAGTAGCGTTGAGCGGTGGCAGTTGTTGTTCACAATATGCTTCCCGTCTGGGGCAGCGCGAAGCAAAGTCGCATCCAGTTTGGCCTGAAGAGTGGTTTGCCTCTCCCAGTAGCGTCTGCAGTTTGCGCGGTCTTTGTGGGTGAATTTTTGGAATGGCAGCCAACAAGCCAGCACTGTATGGGTGACGAGGCTGAGTATAAATTAACTTCTGTGGAGCTTGTTCTACAACTCGACCCTGATACACGATGGCAACCTGCTGGCAGACCCTGGCAATTGCAGAGAGGTCGTGGCTAATGAGCAATAAACTAAGCTTTTGCTGTTCTTGTAATTGTTTGAGCAGATTGAGAATTTGTAATCGGGTGCCGGCATCCAGGGCGGCCGTTGGTTCATCTGCTATCAATATACTGGCTTCGCGCGCCAATGCCATTGCTAATAAAACCCGTTGCTGCATCCCGCCGGAAAGCTCGTGTGGGTATAATTTCCTGCAATGATCCGACAAGCCAACCAACACCAATAATTCAGCAAGTCGGTCCGGGATAGCCGATTTTTTTAAACGGCTATAACGCAGAATGATTCGACTGATTTGTGTGCCAACTGAAATAACCGGATTTAAGGATGTCTGTGGGTTTTGGAAAATCATGGCGCAATGATCACGCGCCGATGCTTGCCCCGGACGCTGATAGAAATCTACTTTTTGTCCGGCGATAATAATCTTACCGCGGTGATCGCAGCCGGGCGGTAACATTCCCATCAATGCCAGCGCGAGGGTGGTTTTTCCGCAACCGGATTCTCCTACCAGACCTACCGCCTGACCGGGAAGAATATCCAAATTTATGTGCTTCACTGCGGATCGTGCGCCGTCACCGGGATAGCTGATACTCAGGTTTCTTATACTGACTATCGGCTCCATTATGCAACGCCCTGGCGCGGATCACTACGGGTCTGCAGGCTATCGGTGATTAAACTAATGGAATAGATCAGCATGAATAATAAAATTGAGGCGCTAAAGAAATTCATATAGTGACCACTGATAACTTCATGCGTGCTTTCAGAAATCATTTGCCCCCAGCTAATGCTGCTGTTATTACCCAGGCCGAGGAAGCTGAGGATGACCTCAGCCTTAATTGCAGCAATGAAAATCATGCTGAGCTGCACCAACAGTACCGGCAAGGCATTGGGCAGAATATGGGCTGTCAGGGTTCGGCTAGGACTTAATCCTATGGCGCGCGCAGAGAGTATAAAGTCGCGCTGTTTAAGCCTAATTACCTCGGCACGGATCAGCCGGGCCATTGTTGTCCAGAAGGTAATTACCATTGCCAGTTCCATAGACCAACTAAATTGCCGCAAGGCATAGGCAAGTGCAGCAACAAACAAATAGAAGGGGATGGCCTCCATTACGCCGGTTAACCAGAGGATAATAGTATCTGGCCAGCGCCCCGCGTACCAACCTGACAGCAGGCCCAAACTGACACCGAGAAAACCGGCGCACAAGGCGACGATTAGACCGATTCTTAGGGAGTGCCAGCTGGCTGTTTCAGCGCGAGAGGCAATGTCTTGACCGAGTGCGTTGGTTCCCAGTGGGTGTTCTAGGCTGATACCGGCAAATCGGTCAGGGCTAATGGTTTGCCACTCGGGAAGCGGGTAGGCGGCGAGTGCTAGTAATATGCCAATAAAGCCGATAAAAATTAGCGTGCCTAATGTGGGTAGCTTAAATCGTGATGAAGGTTTTGCGGGTTTTAGGCTTGCTGTCATGGTGATTCGGCCTGTAGGTTTATCCGTGGATCAAGATATGGATAAATAAAGTCGGCAAGCCAGGCAATCACGATAACTAGTATGGCCGAGAGCGAAACAATCGCATTCAGTACGGGTTGGTCGGCGTTAAAAATAGCATCAAAACTGACTTTTCCAACGCCGGGGATGCCGAAATAGCTTTCTAGCAATAAGGAGCCCGATACTAAAATAGCGGGCAGGGAAAATAACAGGCGGGTAAGGAATGGGATCAGGGTGTTGGGTAACGCCTCCTTGAACATAATGCTGAAGGGACCTGCACCATACGCCCGTGCGGTGCGGATATAGTCTTGCTGCATCTCATCCAACAACAGTGCCCGGTAAAATCGCAAGTTGAAAAATACGGTGACTATGATCAGTGCCAAACTAGGCACGGTAGCATAGGTAAACCATGAAGCCAGGCTATCCACGCGCCAGCCCCTGCTGGGAAATAAATTCAGCCCCTGGGGTGTGCACAACCAAGTTGAGAGCAGAATAATGATGATTAAAAAACTGATGCTGACCCCAGCAAGCGAGAGGTTGGTGAGCAGTCGGTCCGGCCAACTGTGCCGGTACCAAGCGGCTACCATTGCCAATAGCAAAGCCAACAGATTACCGACCAAAAAACCGGGTAACAATACCAATAAAGACACCGGTATTGTCTCTGCCAGCAGTTGTGACACCGGCTTTCCGTTACTTTCTGATTGCCCAAGGTTGAGGCTAGCAAGGTCTTTGATGTGTGTGAAGTAGCGACTGAGAAATGCTTGGTCATAACCCAGTTGTTGACGAATTTCTTCTAGTTGGGCAGTGTCTGGATTCTTACCGGCGATGGCATAACTGCGGTCGGGGCCAAAATACACCATCAACAAAAAACTGATGAAAGTAACCCCAAGAAGCAGGCTTAGGCTGTGAAGGGTTTTGCGAAGGTACATCGGCATGGCTTAAGTTTAGCACCACCCTTGTGTATTTATGCACTAAGAAGTAAAGCAAAAGATAAAATCAACAGCTCACGGCTTTCCATGGCTTGCCTTCACGGCCTCCGAACCGGGATCTCAGTGGGAAACATACTCCTTGCACAGAGGAGACTATGGTGATTCCGACTTATTTTCAGCCGTATCCAGCGTAGCGAAGCGCAGGAAGTAACCTCCGGTAAAAGCGCGATCCGGAATAACATTAGCGCGTTTATTCCAGATAAAAATCCGCGTACGCGCCAAGCCTGAAATAGTCACGCATGCGTCGGTAACGATTTGATTAAGCTCTGCCAGAATGGTAGTTCGCGCTGGTGATTGCGGCATATATCGAGCTTTGCGAAACAGGCGATCATATTCCGAATTATTAAAGTTGGCATGATTCGAACCCGGCGTTCGATTGGGGCCGTAATATAGTTGTAGGGTATCGCTGGCATCGGGATAATCCATTTCCCAGCCGGAGGGAATAATATTGAGATTGTTTTCATGCATTGCGCGTAAAAAGTCACCAAAATTCGCGAACTTTCGCGCTTGGATTTTTTCTGCAGGATAGCCTATCTCGATTAGAAATCCGCGAAACTGTTCAAACATCTGATTTTGAGTAACTGATACCGAATATCCGTAAGTAAGCATAGGCAGATTATCTGCATTCCAACCATGCTGGCGTAATAACTCGCGGGCACCGCTAGGGTCATGACGAATAGATTCAGGAGAAAATTCTGGATCAAATTCGTAGACTATGGGTGGGATTATTCCGGCAAAAACCTGACCTGATCCCTGTGAAAATATTTGGTTGCGGGCTTTCCAGTTGTAGCTTTTACGAATCGAACAACGCAGCGCATGATTTACCTGGTTTCGCCCTGGGTCGGTGTTATAACCGATGTTAGTATCATCCATATTGAAATTAATCCGTACAAAGCCGGCTTCCCGGGCAGCTAGAATATCGTACTTTTCAATCAGTGATGGTTTTAGTTTGAAGCCTGTATTGGCTTCACTATCAGTTGTAAGTATCTGCGTTAATAAAGTAGCGGGTGCCAGTATGCTGTCAACA
>QIKG01000159.1 GCA_003232965.1 Oceanospirillales bacterium | reverse complement strand
CCGACAATTTATACCGTCAAACGCGGTGACTCACTCTATACAGTCGGCTTCCGGTATGGCCTTGATTACCACAGTATTGCCAGTTGGAACCAGATAAAAAAACCGTACACCATCTACCCCGGGCAGAAGCTGCATTTACAGTCCGGGCAAAAAGCATTCAAAAAATCATCTACAGTGACAACCCGGCCGCTGAAACCTAAATCAGTGGATAGGGTAGCCGTAAAACCGACGACCAAGTCAGTATCACAATCAGCACCAAAATCAACACAGGCGGCAAGGGTTAACAGCAGTATACCAGCAGCGAAAAAAAGCACGGCTAAACCAGCGCCTGCAAAACCTGCCACAAGCAGTGTTGCATCCGGGCGCGGCAAGGTTCATTGGCAATGGCCAACCAACGGTACAGTTATTGAAACCTATCTAGCTGGTGACCCAACCCGCAGTGGTTTGGATATCGCCGGCAAAGAAGGTCAGGCTATTCGCGCCGCCGCCAGTGGTAGCGTGGTCTATAGCGGTAATGGCCTGTTAGGTTATGGCGAGCTTATTATCATTAAACACAACGACCGCTTTCTATCGGCGTATGCCCATAACCGGGTGCGTTTGGTAGCGGAAGGCGAAAGCATTCGCGCCGGCCAAAAAATTGCTGAAATGGGTCGTGGTGATAACGGCCGGATTAAGTTACATTTTGAAATCCGTGCCAACGGCAAGCCAGTGAATCCACGGCAATACCTTCCAAGGCGCTAATTAATAATTCTTATTGCTAATTCTTACCGCAGCAAAAATTATACGCTGAGAATTAAACTTCACCTGACTGAGGATTTAATGAAACTTTTCAAATTATTATTCATTTTTGCGCTGGCAGTTGTAACTACATATTTGTTAATGAGCTTGGTTGGTACACAGTTAGTGCTTGCCGATGTCGGCAGCTTTGGTCTTGAAGTCTCCTTCGCCGATAGAGTATCAGCCAGTTTGCATGACATGCTTGGTTTGTTACCCATCCTATTGGCTCTGGTCAGCGTGGCCCTGGCGGTTGCTTTTTCTCTGGCCAACAGATGTATTCGTTGGTTTGCAGGCAGTGGGGTTTTTTGGTATAGCTTTGCCGGGCTTTGCTCTATGCCGGCCGCATTATTGCTGATCAAATATTTTATGGGCATAACAATATTCGCAGCGGCACGGTCGAGCCTTGGCATGTTTCTGGTCAGCTTGTGCGGCCTTGCCGGTGGTTGGGTGTTCGCTCAGTTGATGCACAAGAGGAAAGTCTAAATGAAAACCCTGACAAGATTGTTCATAGTCCTGCTATTTCCCCTAAGCATTGCCAATGCGGCCGAATATAAAGTCGAAACCGTAGTTGATGGTCTAAATTACCCCTGGGCTATGGTGTTTTTGCCTGTCGGTGATATGTTGATTACTGAACGTACGGGTCAATTGCGGCGAATACATCAGGGAAAGCTGCTGCCAGAACCCATCAAAAACTTGCCCGCGTCATTTTCGGGTGGCCAAGGCGGCTTGCTGGATATTATTCTTGACTCTGAATTTCAAAATAATCAACGGGTTTATATTTCCTTGGTAGCCCGCAATAATAAAAACAATACGCTTAAGGTTATCAGTGCGCGCTTGCATGACAATAGCCTTGAAGAAGTAAAAACAATTTTCACTTCAACTGCCTACCAAACCCCGTATCACTTTGGTGGAAGGTTGGCACTCCTGCCGGATCGGAGTTTATTGATTACAGTAGGTGACGGTTTCGATTATCGTGAAAAGGCACAATCACTAAATACCCATTTCGGCAAAATAATACGCATTCACCGTGATGGCACGGTACCTAGTAATAATCCATTTGTAGGCAGGAAGGATGCCTTGCCTGAAATTTGGACTATTGGTCACCGTAACCCCCAGGGTTTACTGGTATCAACTGATGGTACAGTATGGTTGCATGAGCATGGGCCTAAGGGTGGTGATGAGTTGAATAAGATGGAAGCTGGTCAAAACTACGGTTGGCCAGCTATCAGTTATGGAATTGATTATTCCGGCGCCTATGTCAGTCCTTATACAAAGGCAGAAGGTATGCAACAACCGGTTGTTTATTGGTCACCCTCGATTGCTCCCTCTGGTTTTTGTGAATATACAGGGGATGTTTTCCCGCAATGGCGCGGCAATTTGTTTGTTGCCACGCTGGTTGAAAAAAGTGTGCGTAGATTGGTGATGGAGCAGGGCAGGGTAAAGTCACAGGAGGTTCTGTTTACAGAATTAGAGCAACGAATCCGTGAAGTTAAAGCAGGCCCGGATGGTTATCTGTATCTGCTTACTGATAGTGAAAGCGGGCAGTTGCTAAGGGTTTCGCCAAAAGACTAAACTTCCCCGGGGTGATCCCCGAGGATTTTCGGATGTGTTTTAGTGCAAATTTGATCGGAATAACTTTTCTAACGAATAATCTCCATTTCTTTAATCAAATTATCCGCACCATCAATATATTCCATGACCCATAACATATAACGCGAATCAACGCTGATTGCACGGTTGAGTTGCTCGTCATAATCCCAGTCACCAATAATGCTTTCATAAACACCATCAAATGCCAGTCCAACAAACTCAGCCCGTGCATTCAGCGTGGGAGAACCTGAGTTACCGCCGGTAATATCCAGTGTGCCGAGGTAGTTAACCGGTACTGAACCCAGGCTTTTACTCAGATATTTTCCATAGTGCTTTTGTTTAATCAGTTCCATTTGTTTGTCGGGTGCATTAAACGGTTTTTCGCCTGTGTGTTTCGCCGCTACGCCCTCAAGTGTAGTGAAGGGCAGTGCCAGCATGCCGTCCGCAGGCGAATAGGACTTCACATTGCCATAGGTGATTCGAAGGGTGGAGTTGGCATCGGCATAAACCGCTTTTCCGATGCTCTTATAATAGGCGATTAAAGCTTCCATATACTTGGGTCGGAAGGCCTGGATATCCCCGGAAAGCGCGTCACTGCTATCGCTGATGGCTTCTCTTTCTGCGTATATTGCTACCGCCAACTGGATGAACGGGTCGTTGCTTTGTTCAAATTTTGCCAGGGATTTTTTCATCCATTGGAGGCGTGTTTCTTCATCATCAAGCTTTGTATTGGTATACATGCTGTCCAGTAGTTTTTGCAATTTAGAATCGTCGACTTCATTGTCGGCTTGATTGTCGATTTCATTGTTAAGTGCAAAAAACTTATCCAATGATTTGATTTTTTGTGCTTGCGGAATAGTGGTGTAGTGTTTAATGAAGTGTAATAACACGGCTTTATCAATATCACTATCGTAACGGCGGTTAATACTTTTCATGCGCTGTTCAAAGCGAGCAATGTCGCGTTGCTGATATCCCTGGTCGCGCTCCAGATCAGGTTTTTGTGATTCATTCGCAAGTTTATACAGGGCAAGGGCAGTGCTCATCATGGTGGTTCTAGCCATGTAGGACATCACTAAGTCACGCTCTTTATTTTCCTGGCTTTGCAGAATTAAACCATTAAGCCCCTGTAGCGAGTTTGCATACTTTTCTGTTCGCGTCGGTAATTCTGCAACCCAGCTAGCCAAATCTTTTTCCATTTGGTCTTTGCGCTGTTGGGTAGTGCCTTTGTTATAGCTGGTGATCATGCTGCCAAAGTTTTTAGCATAGTTGGCCAGGCCAGCAAGTGTACCTGCGTATTTTATTCGAGCATCACTACCTTCAGCAGAATTGGCCTTGATAATATCGATGTATTCTTCACGGTATGCTTTGGCGGCAGGGTAGGTCCAAGTGAAGTTGTTTTTTACTTCTATGGAGGTTCTATAACGATTGGTTCGGCCAGGATAGCCTAGCACCATAATATAATCATCCGCGCTGAGACCGCTGGCGCTGATCTTTAAAAAATGTTTGGGTTTGTATGGAACATTATCTTCACTATAGTCAGCCGGTAGCCCGTCTTTGTCTACATAGGCACGGTAGAATCCAAAATCGCCGGTATGTCGCGGCCACATCCAGTTGTCGATATCGCCACCGTACTTTCCAATGCTTGTAGCTGGTGCATAAACCATGCGGATATCGCGAAGCATTAATTGCTTGAACAGGAAGTACTCCATGCCGCCATGAAAACTAACCACCCGGCAGCGGTAGCGTTTGTCATATTCACATTCAGCAACCAAAGCTTTACGGTTTTTGTCGATAGTTTTGAAGCGCTCTATACCGGTTACCTTCTCGCCCAGGCCACCGACAATATCCGCACTTACCTTAACAATTTCTTCGGTGACATAAATTCGGCTGCCCGGAGTCGCCTGGAGTTCTTGATCCATTGATTTTGCCAGGAAGCCATTTTTTAATAAATTATTATCTTCAGTCGAGTTGTATTGAATCGAACCATAGATGCAGTGGTGGTTGGTGGCAATAAGCCCCTGTGGTGAAACAAATGAAGCGGTACAGCCGCCAGTGCTCACGATTGCCCCCATCGGGAAGCCGGTCAAATCCGTTAAGGATTCAGGTTCCAACTCTAAACCGGCGGCTTTGAGCTGCTCTGCAATTTCAGGTAACTGATGGGGTTATGGGGTTGCCACATACCTTCATCTGCAGATACTGTAGTGGTTGCGAAACTGTAACAAAGAGCTAATAGAGCTGCGGGAAGCAAATTGGAGTGCTTAATCATGATGTTTTCCTAGCAATTATTTGGTCGGGGAATGCTGAGTTTTAAGAGAACTGAGAGGACATTAGGTGAAATTATATCAAATATTTCTCCGAATCATCAGAATTTTAAAGTTCGTAGCCTGAAACGGCGTATTACCACAGCGTACCATTGAAGGGTGTTTTTAGCTAAGCAGTTGGCATGCACCTCATCCACTATGTTTGTTAATATAGTGTCGGTCAACATGTAACTGATTTAATTTGCTGCCCCGTGTCCATTTAACAATGGGCACACGAAAGGAAATGTAATGAATGCTATCTTTATCTCTCATCAATTTTGGCGGAATTTAATATTTGGCCTATTGCTG
>QIKG01000039.1 GCA_003232965.1 Oceanospirillales bacterium | reverse complement strand
GTTCAAAATGCTGAATAAAACGTTTCAACTCAGTTTCCTGCATAAACTCATGGGTTTTAAGACTAAGCTTTTCTGCTAACTTTCGCTCCTGTAAGAGACGCCATTCATAAACCTGCTCAAAAGAAGGCACCTGTAAAACAATGAGTAAATCAAGTCTGCGGAAAAAATCGGCATAATCTGTTTTCAAAAGACCATTTACATAACGCCGCCAGATGCCTAAAGGATCTTCGTTTGTTTCTAAGGCATTCATGGGCTGCATTAAAGTCTCATCATTTTCAGCTGGCGCAGCGAGACACCATCCTTCCAAAAAAATAAGATCAAAGGGTGGATTGACCCGAGGCCATTGCCGAAATGGTAAACGATCATCTAAGGCTTTATCAAAACAAGGGAGTGTAAACGACTCACATGAGTCTCTCACACTGAGCGCATCCAAAGTTCGAGCTGCCAAACCCAAGTCATGTGTCCCCGGAACACCGCGTATTTTTAGAAGCGGATGCACTGCACGGGCCAAATGTAGACGCTCTTTTTGTGTTAAATAAAAATCATCTAATGAAAGGTCTACAGACTGAAGCTCATGTTGTTCTTTAAGTATATAGACAAGTAAAGCAGCCAAAGTTGATTTTCCACTGCCCTGCGCACCTTGAATACCGACAACTAAAGGTTTTTTATGGATAAGAGATGCTTTTTTTAGGGTTTCGGCCAGCGGAAAAAACCAAGTCAAAATGGTCTTCTCGTAGTTTTTTGGAAGTTGTTCACGTCTTATAAAGCTTTTGAGGGTCTCAGAAATCATTGTTCCTACTCGGTCACAGCGGGCAAAGCTTGGGGCATAGCTCAGCGCAGTTACGCTAGCGCTTTGAATAATATTATGACTTGTTCTTAGTGGACGATTCTATTTGACGCTGAATATTTTTGCTCATACTATTTCTCTCATCAGTCTCGACCCAGCTAACATCCACAGGCGTAACCTAATTTAGTGGCCTCAAGCGCCAAATCCATCACTGGGTTAGGTACGAATCCCTACTAATTGTTCTGCACCATTCCTGCAAGGTAGTGGGCTAAACTCGATCTTCGTCTTACATCGTTGAAATTATGCATTATAGCACTGCTCAACCTTGGAAGGTCGTATTCATGAATTCATACGGCAGGTCGTGCGGGAAAAATTGTGCTGTCTGGTGTTCATGGATGAATCGTCTAACTTGGGCTCGGCCGTGCCCATAAATTGATTGAAAAAGCGACATGCCGAGCGTGAAGCGCCGTGCCCCCGCTGTGAATAGCTGATCGATATTTTCCATGCCGGGAACTGCCATCAAGTTCAACGGAATTTTGATCGTATCGGCAATGCGCCACCGTCGGCATAACCCAGCGACCAAGTTAAGGCCGCACTTGATACAGAGCCCATGAAATTATTGAGCAAACAAAAAGGTCTCGCCAAATGACCCGCGATAGCAAAGCGTTATGGTGTGAGTGCGGCTAATATTAAGCTGATTGGTGAGAAAACAGAACTAAGGCTTATTATCATACAGCAAGTTTCGGGTCGCTTATCTGTCTTTTTGTCACTTATATTAGTCTTAAGATGCAGATAAAAAACAAAGAAGATTACACGATGATATCACTCATCAATAAAGTTACTATTATAACGGAGGCTGGTTCTGGTATTAGTCGCGCCGCCGCTAAATTATTTGCACAAGAAGGTGCGAAAGTAATCGTTGGCGCACGGCTGGAAAACGAGCTAAACATGCTTGTTGAAGAAATTAAAAAAATGGTGGACACATCAATACTAGTCGATGCTGGTGTGTCCACATCCAAAACATAATGTTATTATTTTGGCAAAAGGCAGTGTGAAAATGATAGATCAAAAACAAATAAATTATAACCGTATTGAAAAGGCCATTTATTACATCTGTGAAAATTTCAAGAATCAACCTTCTTTGGATGAAACCGCTGCTGTTGTTAATCTTAGTTCTTTTCATTTTCAACGGTTGTTTTCTGATTGGGCAGGCCTTAGCCCTAAAAAATTCATGCAGTATTTGAGCGTTGAATATGCCAAGGATTTATTGAAGGGTGGGCAATCTACATTGATGGATACGGCCTATGAAACGGGGTTCTCCAGCACCAGCCGTCTGCATGATTTATTCGTTAATATAGAAGGAATGACGCCGGGCGAATTTAAGAATGGTGGTAAGAATCTTCAGATCAATTACTGTTTTGCCGAAAGCCCGTTTGGAAGGCTAATCGTTGCCTCTACAGCCAAAGGAGTTTGTTGCATCGCTTTTGAGGAGGATGAGAGGCAGGCTCTTATAACACTCAAACAACGCTTTCCCAATGCTGTGTATCATCAGATGGTTGATAAATTTCAGCAAGATGCGTTATTCATTTTTCAAAATGACTGGAGCCAACTTGATAAAATCAAGCTCCACCTCAAGGGTACGCCTTTTCAATTAAAAGTCTGGGAGAGCTTGCTGAAAATTCCTATGGGTGGTCTGACCACCTATGGTGATATTGCAAAAAATATCGAGAAACCCAAGGCCGCGCGAGTCGTTGGTCGTGCGATTGCCTCCAACCCCGTTGCCTTTATTATCCCTTGTCACCGTGTGATACAAAGCAGCGGGAATATTGGCGGTTACATGTGGGGAACGGCACGTAAATCCGCTATTATTGGTTGGGAAGCGGCTCAAAATGATCAATAACGTATGAACACCCCCCATATAATTAACGCCCTAAACTGGCAAGATATCTTCGATGATATGCATGACAAAGGATATGCCCTTATCCCCGGTTTTTTGTTGCCGGAACAATGTAAAAACCTGATAGAGCAGTTTGACGCACCAAAATCTTATCGCAAAACTGTGGTTATGGAGCGCTATCGTTTCGGTCTTGGTGTGTATAAATATTGGGATTATCCGCTACCACCTTTGGTGCAGGATTTGCGTGAGCAACTCTATCCTCGCCTTGTGCCCATTGCAAATTTATGGATGAAGCTGCTGCGAATAGAGAGAGTATTTCCTGATACATACACCGATTTACAAATCCAATGCCACGCAGCGGGACAAATGGAACCAACGCCTTTGATTTTGAAATATGGACAAGGTGGCTTTAACACCCTGCATCAGGATTTGTATGGTGAGGTTTATTTCCCCATTCAAGCGGCTTGTTTTCTTAGCCAACCCGGAAAGGATTCCAACCCGGAAAGGATTATACAGGCGGAGAATTTGTCCTGACCCAGCAAGTGCCCCGCGCTCAATCCAAGGCTATTGTTCTCATTCCACAACAAGGTGATGTGATAATCTTTACCACTAATTTTCGTCCTGTAAAAGGCTCACGTGGATATTATCGCGCATCTATGAGACATAGCGTCAGCGAAGTGCATAGCGGAGAGCGTTATACAACAGGCATCATTTTTCACGATGCGGTGAGCTAAGCATGATCAGACATCGTGAAATTAGCCGTTCAAAATGGCTTTCGCCCTTGCGGGCACTGCATGAAGGAGGCCTATAAAGAATGGATCTCTTTGAACAAGTAAGGGGAGAGCCTAAAAATCTTCTCCCCCAAGATGGGTGCGTGAATTATTATGGAGAAATTATGTCGTCGCGCGATGCCGACCAATATTTTGATACTTTCCTCCATACGATCAAATGGAAAAACGATGAGGCCATAATTTTTTGCAAAAAAATCATCACCAAGCGCAAAGTTGCATGGTACGCTGATGCATCTTTTTCTTACACCTACTCCAAAACGACAAAAACCGCTTTGCCGTGGACAATAGAATTATTGAAGTTAAAAGCCATGGTAGAGAATGAAAGTGGCGAAAGCTATAATTCATGCCTGCTTAACCTATACCACAACGGTGATGAGGGCATGGCGTGGCACAGTGATGGTGAAAAGGATTTAAAGAAAAACGGGGCTATAGGCTCTTTAAGTTTCGGGGCGGAGCGAAAGTTTGCCTTCAAACATAAGAAGAACAAGGAAAGCGTTTCAAGAGTGCTGGAACACGGTAGTTTACTGGTGATGAAAGGGACAACACAAACACACTGGCTTCACCGTCTTCCGCCGACAAAAACGGTGCACTCTCCGCGTATCAATCTAACATTCCGAACGGTTAAACGATAATTTAATCGTTCGTCTGAATCTACCCGTTTTCCGATCATAGTCAGTACATGTTTGTACATTTACCACACCGGGTCTAATCCTAGAAAGGGACCAAATGCGACATAGGATTTTTACTGCTGTGGTCTGAGCTGTTCAATTCTCTCTCGTGGAAAATAGTGGTTCTTCCAATATAAATGCCATTAGACTGTTTCAACTCCGGGGTCCACTTCTGCGCACCTTGAATGCCGACGAGCAAAGGTTTTTTATGGACAAGACATGTTTTTTTGAGTGATGACACTTGGCAAAGCTTGAGAAAAATGATCTCGGTAATTGCTGATCAATTCGACATGTCCAAGATGCGGTGCACTTTGTTCATCTCGGCTTTCAATTTTAAAATCGAGCGATTTGCCCATTTGTTTCGCCAAAAAATTTGCAAGCGCCACACGTGAAACAACTGATTTCGCGGGCAGATGCCGAAGCCCGGTCTCACGGTGTTTTGCAAGCTGCATGACCCGTCTTGATAAATCATCGGCCCAAACCACTGAACGAATCT